>NZ_JAMYTM010000007.1:0-215663 GCF_040322475.1 Mesorhizobium sp. M0140
CCTGGTCATCCTCAATGCAAAAGCACGCGATGCGCGCAACGAGTTCGTAATTGCAACTTGACACCCCAGATAGTCGCTCTCCCCCCTCTGGAGGGAGAGGAAAGAGCCAGCCGGTATAAGTTCGCGCCTTTCCTCTCCCCCGTCGATCGGGGGAGAGGTGTCGCCCCCCGCTGGTGGGTGGGGGGGTCGACTGTTCATCAACAACACAGATGATCAAAAATCGGTCGGCGCTCCGCCTTCGGACCGCCGCTCGGCGACGAAGGCGTTGAGTTCCTCGCGGATGGCCGGGTCCATGTAAGGCTCCTCATAGGACGCCAGCCGCTCCTTCCAGACCTTGTTGGCCTTTTCGAGTGCCGTCGGCGAGCCGGCTTCCGCCCAGGTCTCGTAATTGCGCCAGTCGGAGAGGATCGGCGAGTAGAAGGCGGTCTTGTAGCGGTCCTGCGTGTGCTGCGTGCCGAAGAAATGGCCGCCAGGGCCGACCGACTGGATGGCGTCGAAGCCGAGTGCCTCTTCGGAAAGATCGAGGGGGGTCAGGAATTCGGCGACCATCTGCAGCAGGTCGATGTCCAGGATGGTCTTCTCGTAGGAGCAGCGCAGGCCGCCCTCGAGCCAGCCGGCGGCATGCATCATCAGATTGCCGCCGCCCTGGATGGCGCCCCACAGCGAGAACACGCTTTCATAAGCCGCCTGCGCGTCGACCGTGTTGGCGGCGCAAGTGTTGGAGGTGCGGTAGGGGATGTTGTAGCGGCGGGCAAGCTGGCCGCCGACAAGCTGCGCCTTCATGTATTCCGGCGTGCCGAACGCCGGCGAACCGGACTTCATGTCGACATTGGAGGTGAAGCCGCCATAGCCGACGGGCGCGCCCTTGCGCACCATCTGGGCGAAGGCGATGCCGGCAAGCGCCTCGGCGTTCTGCTGCACCAGTGCGCCGGCGATGGTGACAGGCGCCATGGCCCCCGACAGGGTGAACGGCGTCACGACGACGACCTGGCCCTTGCTCGACATCTGGATGATGCCTTCCATCATCGGCACATCGAGTTTCAGCGGCGAATTGGTGTTGATGATAGTGAAGACCGACGGCTCTTCCAGCATCTGCTCGTGGCTGATGCCGCGCGCGATCCTGGCGATCTCGATGCCGTCGACATTGCGCTCCTTGCCGAGCGAATAGATGTGGAACACCTTGTCGGTGAGCACGCTGAGATCGCGGATGCATTCGAGGTGGCGGACGGACGGATGGATATCGGTCGGCTCGACCGGATAGCCGCCCGTGCAGTTCAGGATGTTGTGCATCTGCGCAAGCTTGAGGAAGTTGCGGTAGTCCTGCTGGTTGCCGGGCCGGCGGCCACGATCGATATCGGAGCAATTGGGCGCCGACGCCATCATCGAGATGATCACATTGTTGCCGCCGAAGCGTACATTGTGAGCGGGATTGCGGGCATGGATGGTGAACTCCGACGGGCAGTGCGACACCAGTTCCAAGATCATGTCGCTGTCGAAGCGCACCCGTTCGCTGCCGTCGCGCACATCGGCGCCATGCGCCTTCATGATGCTCCGGGCCTCGTCATGCAGCACGTCGACGCCGATTTCCCGCAGCACGCGCAGGGAAGCGAGGTGGATCGATTCCAGCTCGTCGTCGGAGACCAGCCTGGTTGGCGCCAGCGGGTTCTTCAGCTGGCGAAAAGCCGGCTGCTCGAACGCGGCCGAGCCGCCGGCGCGCTTTCCGGCGCGGCCGCCGCGACGGGCGCGGTCAGTGGCCAATGCCGGTTCCAAGGGTTGTAGGGCGGCGGTCATGATGGTCCTCGTAGGATGCGATAGCGGGCGGCATAATGGACCGGCGGCTGCCCAGCCATTGCGGAGGCGGCGACCACTAGGGCGAGGGAAGCGACATGCCGGAACGGCAGTTGCGCGGCCACGACATCGGCCTGATCCCGCCGCCTCGTTGGCTTAAGCGGATTTCGGCGGCCGGCCCTTCCTTTCCCGGGATCGAACCGATAGCTACTCGGCTTGCCGGCCGGATGGCCAGCAGTTCATTTGGATGGCAGCATGGTCGCGACCGGCTCGAGCGAAGGCGAAGCAGGAACGCAATGGGCAGCGCTTGCCGGCGTCACCGCGGCACTTGCCATGTTCGGCGCTGCGCAGGGGTTGAGCTCGCCGCTGTTCACGCTGCTGATGCAGAAACAGGGCATGTCGCCGGCGCTGATCGGCTTGTCGGCGGCGATGATGCCGCTCGGGCTGATCCTTTCGGCTTCCTTCGTGCCGGCCGCGGTGCGGCTGGTCGGTGGGCGCAACCTGGCGGTCGGCTGCTCGCTGATCGGCGCGCTCTGCTTCCTGGGCATCGGCTATCTGCAGGACTGGGTGGCCTGGTTCGTCATCCGCTTCATCATCGGCGTCGTCATCAACCCGCTCTACATTCTCGGCGAGGTGTGGGCACTGTCGCTGGCGCCGCCATCGCGGCGCGGCAGGGTGATGGGCGTGTTCAACACGCTGATGGGCGCCGGTTACGCCGCCGGACCATTCGCGCTGACCCTGCTCGGTACGTCGGGCTGGGCGCCCTTCATGGTCGGCGTCGCCGGTTTCGCGCTCTGCGCGGTGATCCTGCACGCGGTCTCGTCTAAGCTCACCGGTTTCGAGGATGACGGCCAGCCTGCCAGCGGCCTTGTCGGCTTTGCCAAGGCGGCGCCGGCGCTGCTGCTTGCCGTGCTTGTCTCGGCCGCAGTCCAGCAGAGCACCTATGCGCTGGTCCCGGTCTTCGGCGCCAGCTACGGCCTGGCGGAAGCTGTGCTGGCCTCGCTGGTGATGGCGCTTTCCCTAGGCAATATTCTGCTGCAGATTCCACTCGGCCTTCTGGCGGAGCGTTTTGGTGGCCGCGCCATGATCATCGTCTGTGCGCTGGCAACGAGCGCCTGCGCGCTTCTGCTGCCGCTGCTGATCATGACGCCGCTGATCTGGCTGGTGCTGCTGGTGATGGGCGCGGTCGGCTATGGCGTCTACACAATGGCGCTGGTGGAACTCGGCAGCCGGTTCAAGGGCTCGGTGCTGGTCGCCGGCAACGCGGCCTTTGCGCTGATGTGGGGCGCCGGCGGCATCGTCGGCCCGCCCGGCGCCGGCCTGCTCATGCAAGGCATCGGCCCGCTCGGGCTGCCGGTCGTCATCGCCGGCCTCGACGCGGTGCTGGTGATGTTCGCACTGTACCGGTCGTCCGTGCGCCGAGCTTCCTGACAAGCCCAATCTCCTGACAGGCCCAGCCTCCTGACAGGCATTGTCTGGAGCAAGCGGTTTTCGTCCGCCAGGGGCTTACCACCACGTTGCTCAATCGCTAATCCTGCAGCCTTGATAGCGGTGCGCACATGAATTTGGTTGAATCGAACAAGGACGAAACGATGCAATGGGCTGCGATCACCGGTGTGATCGCGACCGTCTCGGTGTTCGCCATTGCGCAAGGGTTGTCCTATCCGCTGCTGAGTTTCATCCTGCAGCGCCAAGGCGTTTCGCCCGCGATGATCGGCTTGTCGGCAGCCATGACGCCGATTGGTTTCATCCTGTCGTCGCCATTGATCCCGGCGCTGGCGCGGCGGTTCGGGGCAGGGCGCACGGCGCTTACCTGTGCGGCCCTTTCGGCTGTCGTGCTGGCGCTGATCGGCTGGACGCAAAATGTCTATTTGTGGTTTCCCCTGCGCTTCCTGATCGGTGTGGTGACCAACCCGCTCTATGTGCTGAGCGAGATCTGGGTCATCGCGCTGGCGCCGCCGGCCCGGCGAGGGCGCGTCATGGGTGTCTATTCGACGATCATCTCGGCCGGTTTCGCGGCCGGGCCACTGTGCCTGCTTGCAGTCGGCACCGAGGGCTGGCCGCCCTTCCTCGTCGGTATCTCCGCCTTCGTGCTGTGCGGCATCTGCCTGGGCTTGGTGCTGCCGCGTTTGCCCAAGGTCGACGAGGCCGGGCATCAGGTTTCCGTCCTGGGTTTCGTGCCGCTGGCGTGGCTGCTTTTGTTTGCCGTCATAGTCGCCGCCGGCTTCGAACAGGGCGCGCTGGCGTTGCTGCCGGTCTATGGCACCCATCACGGCATCACCGAAACCCGCATGTCGGCGCTGCTGTCGGTGATGATTGCCGGCAATATCGCTATGCAGGTACCGCTAGGCCTGCTGGCGGAAAGGCTTTCCGCGCGCCTGGTGCGGCTCGCCTGCGTCGCGATCACGGTGCTCGGCTGCGTCCTGCTTCCGCTTCTCATCGAATCGCCGCTCATCTGGCCAATGATCTTTGTCTGGGGCGCGGTTTCCTACGGCATCTACACGATGTCGATCATTGAGCTCGGCGAACGCTTCACCGGCTCCGCACTGGTTGCCGGTAATGCGGCCTTTTCCTTGATGTGGGGCGTCGGCGGTATCGCCGTGCCGCCGCTGGCGGGCGGCGCGATGGATATTCTGGGTGCCGGCGGGCTGCCGATCACGCTTGGGCTGCTGTGCCTGGCGCTGGCTATTGCTAGCCTCGCTGGTCGGCGGAAAGCCTCAATCGTGCGCTGAGAATATCGATACAGCCTGTCGGCGTTGGCCTTTTCAAAGCAACGCGTTTATCGGAGACCTCATGACCAAGCCTGCCACCCAGACGCCGAATTCCACCCCCTCGACCGACGATCCCTTCCTCTGGCTGGAGGACAGGACGGCCAAGCAGTCACTGGACTGGGTACATCGCCAGAACGAGGTCACGGTTGGCGAATTGCAGGGTGATCCGTCCTATCAGGCGTCGTTCCAGACCGCGCTCGACCTGATGACGGCCGAGGACAACATCGCGGTCGGCGCCGCCATTGCCGGCCATGTCTATAATTTCTGGCAGGACAAGACCAATGTGCTCGGACTCTGGCGCCGCACGACCGTCGCTTCCTACAAGACCGAGAAGCCCGACTGGGAAACGATCATCGACTTCGACCAGCTTGCGGCGAAGGAGGGGGTAAAATGGGTTTTTGGCGGCGCAAGCCGACTCTATCCGGACTTCAACCGTTGCCTGGTGAGTATGTCGCCGGATGGCGGCGACGCCAGCGAGATGCGCGAATTCGACATCGCGACCAAGTCGTTTGTCGAGGGTGGGTTTCGTGCACCCGCTTCCAAGTCGGGCTTCAGCTGGCTGGATAAGGACACCGTGATTGTTTCGGCCGCTTTCGACGAGGCCGACAAGACCGAGTCCGGCTATCCGCGAGTCATAAAGCTGTGGAAGCGCGGTACCAAGCTGGAAGACGCGACGCCGATCTTCGAGGCGCAGAAAGAGGATCTCGCCGTTGGTGCCGCTGTCGAGTACGACGGTGACAGACGTTATCTGGTCCTGGCTCGAACGCTGAATTTCTTCGCTTCGCACATCTTCCTTCGGCTGCCTTCCGGCGAAAACAAACAACTGCCGCTACCGGACGACATGACCGATACGGCAATATTCAGGGATCAGCTCGTGTTCGGCGTACGCAGTCCATGGACGGCGCCCGACGGCACGGTTTGCAAGCCCGACGGCCTCTATTCGCTGGATCTCGCGCACTGGGTCAAGATCGGCGCGCTCGGACCTGTCGAAACCTTGTTCGAGCCGGCATATCGCGTTTCCATAGCCGGCGTTGCCCGCACGCGGGACCGGCTGTTCATCAGCCTGATGGACAATGTGCGCGGCAAGGTCGTCGTCTGCGAGCGCAAGGATGGCAACTGGTCGCTGAAACCGGTGGCGCTGCCCGAAAATGGCAATGTCGGCATCAGCCATGCCGAGCAGTTCGGCTCGAGCGTGTCCTTCTCCTTCACCGATTTCCTGACGCCGAGTTCGATCATCTGGTCTGACGACAATGGCGAGACGCTAGAAACCGTGAAGTCGCAGCCGGCGCGTTTCGATGCCTCGCCGCTGATCTCGGAACAGTTCGAGGCGCGCTCCAAGGACGGCACGATGATCCCTTATTTCGTCGTCAGGCGGCGCGATCAGAAGGGGCCGGTGCCGACGCTGCTTTACGGCTATGGCGGTTTCGAAGTGCCGCTGCTGCCCGGCTATGCCGGCGTGCGCGGCAGGCTATGGCTGGAAAAGGGCAATGCCTATGTGCAGGCCTGCATCCGTGGCGGCGGCGAGTTCGGCCCGGCCTGGCATCAAGCGGCGCTCAAGGGCAATCGCCAAAACGGATTCGATGATTTCGCAGCGGTCGCGCAGGACGTCGTCAAGCGCGGCATCGCGACAGCAAGCTCACTCGGCATCCAGGGTGGTTCGAATGGCGGCTTGCTGACCGGCGTTTCCTTGACGCAGCATCCCGAGCTTTTCGGCGCCGTCATTATCGAGGTGCCGCTGCTCGACATGCTGCGTTACGCCGAATTGCCGCCCGGCGCCTCGTGGATGGCCGAATACGGCGATCCGTCGAAACCCGAAGACGCGAAGTGGCTTTCAGCCTACTCGCCCTACCAGCATGTCGACGCCGCTGCCGCCTATCCGCCGGTGCTGCTGACCACATCGACCGCTGACGATCGGGTCCATCCCGGCCATGCGCGCAAGATGGCCGCCCGCCTGCAGGAAGCCGGCCATGCCAGGACGCTGTTCTTCGAGGAGACCGAGGGCGGCCATGGCGGGCGTGGCGACCGCCGGCCGCAGGCGGCGCAGACGGCGATGAAATATGTCTTCCTGCAGAGGGCGCTGACAGCCAAGGCCTAGACTCATTCCGTTATGGGCCAAGCAAAGGGTGGTTCTCCTCGACCAGCCTTTGCTCTAAGATGGCTTCCATGGCTCTCGTCAGGATGTTGATTGACGCATTTGAGGCTCGCGCATTGCGGGTCGCGGTGACGCCGTCACCGCGTACGCTGCGCGCCGAGCTTTTGCGGCTGTGCGCCCGCATCGGCTATTCGCCACCTCTCTGCCTCTGAAGCATTCGCCCCGGCTTGCCGGATAGAATCCAGAGGAAAGATCAGACATGACCTATCAGAATTATTCGCTGAAGCAGCTTCAGCAGATCGACGCCGCGCATCATCTGCATCCGTTCACCGACCACAAGGAAATGCGCGGGGCCGGGTCGCGCATCATCACCCATGCCAACGGCCCTTTCATCTACGATTCCGAAGGGGCTGAAATCCTCGACGGCATGGCCGGGCTGTGGTGCGTCAACATCGGCTATGGCCGTGACGAGCTGGCCGACGCCGCCTATGCCCAGATGAAGGAACTGCCTTATTACAACTCCTTCTTCAAATGCTCGACGCCGACGCCAGTGCTGCTGTCCAAGAAGCTGGCGGAGATCGCGCCGAAGCACGTCAACCAGGTGTTCTATGGCTCGTCGGGCTCGGAGGCCAACGACACGGCCCTGCGCCTCGTGCGCCACTATTGGGTGCTGGAAGGCCAGCCGGAGAAGAACCGCATCATCTCGCGCAAGATGGCCTATCACGGCTCGACCGTTGCCGGCACCTCGCTCGGTGGCATGGATGGTATGCACAAGCAGCTCAACGGTGCGGTGCCCAACATCGTCCATGTGATGATGCCCTACGCCTATGAACTGGCGCTGCCTGGCGAGAGCGATCATGATTTCGGCCTGCGCGCGGCCGGGGCTGTCGAGGAGGCGATCCTCGAAGCCGGCGCCGACAAGGTTGCCGCGTTTATCGGCGAGCCGGTCATGGGGGCGGGCGGCGTGAAGATACCGCCGGCAAGCTACTGGCCGGAAGTGCAGCGCATCTGCCGCAAATACGATGTCCTGTTGATGCTGGACGAAGTCATCACCGGTTATGGCCGCACCGGCGAATGGTTCGCCGCCCAGACGCTCGGCATCGAGCCCGACACGATCACCACCGCCAAGGCTCTGACCTCGGGCTATCAACCGCTGTCGGCATTGCTGGTTGGCGACCGCATCGCCTCGACGCTGGTCGAGAAGGGCGGCGAGTTCAACCATGGCTACACCTATTCCGGCCACCCGGTGGCCTGCGCCGTGGCGCTGAAGAACCTCGAGATCATCGAGCGCGAAGGGCTGGTCGACCGCGTCAGGAACGACACCGGTCCTTATTTCGCCAAGGCGTTGCAGGAGCGCATTGCCGGACATGATCTGGTCGGCGAGGTGCGTTCGATCGGACTGATGGGCGCGATCGAGATCGTCAAGGACAAGGCGACCAAGGAGCGGTTCCTGCCGGCTGGAAGTGCGGCGGTGACCGTGCGCGATCATGCCATCGCGCACGGCATGATGCTGCGCGCTACCGGCGACACGATGATCCTGTCGCCGCCGCTGATCTGGACCCGCGATACGATCGATATGGCCTGCGATCGCATCTCGAAGGCGCTGGATCTGGCGCAAGCCGATCTGCGCAAGCGGTAGAACTCGACCCCTCGGCTGGGCGCTCCTCGGCGGGAGCGCCCAGCCTTGAGGCCATGCTGACGCGGGGAGCGAACGAATTCCACCACAAGCGCGTAGTGTGTGGGGCTGCGGCTGATTCGGCCGCGACAAGGGGTTTTGTTTCCATGAGAAAGACCGGCAAGAGCCGACGGACGCAAGAAGCGGCCAGGATCGGCGGCGACCTGATGCTGGCGCCGCTGGTGGCGATGATGCGGCTGCCGTTGATGACCATGGATGGCGGGAGCAGCCAGCCATGGAGCACGGAGACCGCGCGTGCGGTAAACGAGAAGACCGCCGCTATGGCCGAAGGCGTGTTTGCGGCGCAAATGTCCTTCCTGCAATCGGCATCGCGGTTCTGGCCGGAAATCTTTTCCGGCCGCACGCCGTCGCTGTTCAACGGGGTCGCGGCGGAGCGCTCGATCAGCGCCGCGCTGAAGCCGGCAAGCCGTGCCGTGAAAGCGAATTTTCGCCGGCTGTCCAACAAGACCTGACAGAAGTTGCAGAACTTTGATTTTGCGCATTGACGGGCGCATGCGCTAGAATCAGTCGGTACGTCACCGATGGGGGACACGATGGCCGGACAACCGCTCAACCAGCCGGCTGAAATTCCAGCCGAACTCGACCGCTGGAACTGGGGCGCCTTCTTCCTCAACTGGATCTGGGGCATCGGCAACAGCACTTTCATCGCGTTGCTGGCGCTGATCCCTGTCGTCAACATCATCATGATCATCGTCCTGGGCGCGCGCGGCAGCCGCTGGGCTTGGCAGAACCGCGCCTGGCGTGACGCGGAACAGTTTCGCAAGACGCAGCGCAACTGGGCAATCGCCGGCCTTGCCGTCTGGGTTGTCGGGATTGGCGGCTGCGCGACGATGGTGGGCAGCATTCCCTACGTCCTGAAAGGCAGCGATGCCTATCACATGACGATGGACAGGCTTCGCGCCGACGACCGCGTCAAGGCGGCGTTGGGTGATGATTTGACCGACAGTTTCTGGGTCGGCGGCCATCTCAACGTCAATGCAAATGGGGCCGGCGACGCCCAGTTCGGCATTCCGGTCCACGGCGCCAAGGGCAAGGGCACGGCCTATTCGACCGCTGTCCGGACAGCCGGCACATGGAGCTTGCGCCTGCTGGTCGTCAGGGTCGAGGGAACCAATGCGCCGATCGTGCTGATCAACGAAGATCATGTCCCGATCCCGAATGCTGCAATCGGAATATAGCTGGGCAAAACGCAAAAAAAGCAGCCTAAACACGGGCGCGAAGGCTGACAGTTCGGTCGGCTTTGTGGCCCAACAATCGGGTCACCACTGCTGCGTTCCAGACAAGGAAATATGCTGAAAAGCCGGATGCTGTCTGACAGTATGCGCATGCGTTCATGTGGGCCGGTGGCAATTTCATACAAGGGCACGCGCATATGGTGAGTTCCTTTCGTGCGGTCGTGGTCGGTGGCGGCTGTGTGGGTGCCGGCATTCTCTACGGCCTGGCAAAGCGCGGCTGGACCGATGTGGCATTGTTGGAGCGAACGCAGCTTACGGCCGGGTCGACATGGCATGCCGCGGGGCTCATCCCCTCTTACGCGCGCAGCCGCAATGTCGGCCGCATGATCGCCAGGTCGATCGAAATCTATGAGGGGCTGGAGGCGGAGACGGGCCAGAACGTCGGCTGGCACAAATGCGGCCAGCTGCGCATTGCCAACACGCGCGACAGGCTGGACGAGTACAGAAGCTACATGGACGTTGCCGAGGTCCAGGGTGTGCGGGCCCGGATCGTATCGCCCGCGGAGGCGCGAGAGATCTGGCCGCTGCTCGACAACAACAGCATGCTGGGCGCCCTCTACCATCCCGATGACGGCCACATTGCACCCGCCGATGTCACCCAGGCCATGGCCAAGGGTGCACGCGACCTCGGCGCGAAGATCCATCTTGATACCGAGGTCGTGGGTTTCGAGCGGATGCCGAGCGGCGAGTGGAGGGTCAAGACCTCGCGCGGTGACATCGTTTGCGAACATGTCATCCTTGCGACCGGCAATTACGCACGCCAGACAGGCGCCATGCTGGGCCTGGACATTCCCGCGATCCCGATCCTGCATCAGTACTGGATCACCGAGTCGGTTCCCGAGGTGGTGGAACGCAAACGGCTTGGTCTTCCGGAGATGCCGATCCTCAGGGACGAGGGTTACGAGGGCTATCTGCGCGAAGAGGGGGACGGGCTGATGTTCGGCCCCTATGAGCGTACCGAGCAGCTCAAGCTGTTCGCCGAAAACGGCGTCCCGGAATGGTTCGGCGCCGATCTGCTCGATGAAGATTTCGACGCCGTTTCCTGGAACTGGGAGCGCGCGACCGAACTGGTCCCCGCACTAGGCCGCGCCGGCATCAAGCGGAATGTGCGAGGGCCTTTCCAGATGACGGCCGATGAACTGCCGCTGATGGGGCAGGCGTGGGGCCTGGAGAATGTCTGGCTCGCCGAAGGGGTGCCGGGGGGCATCCTTTGGGGCGGTGCGATTGGCTACTACCTCTCCGAACGGATCGTGGAGGGTGGCAACAGCATCGACACGGCGGAGCTGGATCCCCGTCGGTTCGGCCAATATGCCAACAAGAACTGGACCCGGGCAAAGGTCCGGGAAGCCTGGGGCACCCACGCCGCACAGCACTATCCAGGCCAGGACATGCCGGCGGCACGACCGCAGAAAACGGCCCCTTCCTATGACCGTCTAAGCCAGCTCGGCGCGGTGTGGGATGTGTTGAACGGCTGGGAGATGCCGAGCTGGTTTGCGCCTGCCGGTGTCGAAGCGCGCAACGTCTACAGCTGGCGCTGGACCCCCAAAGGGAACCACGTCGCCGCGGAGGTCCAGGCTGTCCGCCAGACCGCTGGCCTGGTCGAGATGACACCAAGGACCAAGTTCGAGGTCAGCGGACCGGGCGCAAGGGACTGGCTCGACGGAATCCTGGCCAACAGACTGCCGCGTCCCGGTCGCGTCGCTCTTGCCCATCACCTGACGCCGGCCGGCGGCGTGCAGGCCGAGTATGTGGTGGCGCGGCTGCAGAGCGACCTGTTCTATCTCATATCGACGCCGCGCGCAGAGCGCTGTAACCTTGACGATCTCCGCCGGCTGTTGCCGAAGGACGGCAGCGTGCATCTGCGCAACGTCACGGAGGATCGCGGCAGCTTCACGGTGGTTGGGCCGAAGGCGCGCGACATATTGCAGCCGCTGACGGAAATAGATCTCTCCAACGAGGCCTTCCCCTGGTTCAGCGTGCAGTCCGGCACTGTCGGCATGGCCAGCGACGTGCGACTGCTGCGCGTCAACTATTCGGGCGAATTGGGATGGGAGCTCTATCATCCGCTCTGCTATCAGCGGCATTTGCTGGATGCGCTCCTGGCCTCGGGGGAGGCGCACGGACTGAGGCTGGTCGGACTTCAAGCGCTGGAATCGCTTCGTCTCGATAAATCCTACCGCGCCATGTATCGCGACATGAATCTCGAACTGTCGGCCTGGGAGAGCGGCCTCGACCGATTCATGAGCCTCGACAAAGGGGACTTCATCGGCCGCGCGGCACTGGTCGCAAAACAGAAGCAGGGGGCGGCACGCCGGATCGCCACGCTGTCGATCGATACGGACGGTGCGAGCGCGTTCGCCTTCGAGGGCGTCTACCGCGAAGGCGAGCTCGTCGGCCACATCACCTCTGCGGGCTACTCCTACACTTTCGGTCACGACATCGCACTTGCGCTGTTGCCCCTGGAACTTGTGTCGCCCGGTATCGAGCTCGAGGTGTCCATCCTCGGCGAGCGCCGCGCGGCCAAGGTGATCGCGGACTCGCCCTATGATCCGGAAGGCGCCCGCGGGCGCATGTGAGGCATCCCGGAGTACAGTTTCCGGGTTATCGATGTCTCAAAACGTGCTGCAGGGCAAAACGCAAAAACCGCGCTCCATCAGGAACGCGGCTTTGCCAGATACGCATGGCGCTTCGCTACGCAAACACTTTGCGAAACTTATGGCACTTGTCGAAACTTACGGGCTCCGGTACGCGAGACCTGATCCGGAGCGCCGGGCGGATGAGATATGTCCGCCTCGCAGTCCGTTTTATAGGGACATCGTTACCGCGGAGTTATCGAGAGCTTAAGCAAATCTAAATTTGCATTTTTTCCACCGAAGGAAACCGGAAAAACCCGCCAAATCCAAGGGTTACGCTGGGTTACCCCTGAGAAAATTAATTATGCCGGAGAAATCGACGCCGCCATGTCCTTGGGCGTTGAACAAGGCATAGAGCTGGGCTGCTTCGGCACCAAGCGGCGTTACAGCACCCGCACTTTGCGCGGCTTCCTGGGACAATTTCAGGTCTTTCAGCATCAGTGCTGCTGCAAATCCTGGGTTGTAGTCCCTGTTTGCGGGCGAAGTCGGCACCGGGCCGGGCACCGGGCAATAGGTGGTCAAGGACCAGCATTGCCCCGACGAGGTTGAGGCGACGTCGAACAGCGCCTGGTGTGACAGGCCGAGCTTTTCCGCCAGCACGAAGGCTTCGGCGACACCGATCATCGAAATGCCGAGGATCATGTTGTTGCAGATCTTTGCCGCCTGGCCGGCGCCGTCGCCGCCGCAATGGACGATGCGGCCGGCCATCGGCTTCAGGATCGGCTCCGCGGTTGCAAAGGCGTCATCGGAGCCTCCGGCCATGAAGGTCAGCGTGCCGGCTGCGGCACCGCCGGTGCCGCCTGAGACGGGCGCATCGATGGATAGCAGGCCGTGTTTGGCGGCTATGGCGTGCACCTTGCGCGCCGACTCCACATCGATGGTGGAGGAATCGATGAACAGCGCCCCCTTTTTCGCCTTGGGCGCGATGTCTTCGTAGACGGAGAGCACATGCTTGCCAGCGGGAAGCATCGTAATCACCACATCGGCATCCTTCGCTGCGGCAACGGCATTGGCCATCACAGTCACGCCATGCTCTCGGGCGACGGTGAGGCTTTCCGGCACAAGGTCGAAACCATTCACCGCATGCCCCGCCTTGACCAGGTTAGCGGCCATCGGATTACCCATGTTCCCTAGGCCGATGAAGGCAATGGTGCTCATAATGGTGCTCCGTGATTTGGGCTAGGCAGTAGGCAGTAGGCAGTAGGCAGTAGGCAGTAGGCAGTAGGCAGTAGGCATGTCTATTCAGGTGTAAGTCTGACAATGAGTTGGCGAAGCATTTTGCCGATGCCCTCGGTCGATATCAGCAAGTGATCAGCTTGATCATGCGTGGCAAGGCCAATGCGTTCGGCGATCTGGAGGTGTGTCTCGAACTCCTTCAGCGAGCCTTGGGCGATCCGGAGAAATTGCTGATAAGAGCCTCTGTTGTCTCGACCATAACCTTCGGCGATGTTTGCAGGGATAGAGGTCGCTGAACGGCGGATTTGGCTGGTCAACCCGTACAATTCTTCCTTGGGCCATGCCTTGGTCAAAGAATAGGTGGCGACAGCCAGATCCATCGCCTGCTGCCACACGATAAGATCCTTGTACGAACTGATCTTGCCGGTCATCTCACTGCCTACTGCCTACTGCCTACTGCCTACCAATCAGCGCCCGCGCGATGATGACGCGCATGATCTCGTTCGTGCCTTCCAGGATCTGGTGTACCCGCAGGTCCCGCACCAGCTTCTCGATGCCGTAGTCATGCAGGTAGCCATAGCCGCCGAGCAGCTGCAGTGCGTCGTTGGCGACGTTGAAGCCGGTATCGGTGACGAAGCGCTTGGCCATCGCCGACCATTTGCCGGCATCCGGCGCCTTGCTGTCGAGCTTCGAGGCGGCGGCATAAAGGAAAATACGCGCCGCCTGCAGCTCGGTCTCCATGTCGGCCAGTCTGAACTGCAGCGCCTGGAACTGGTTGATCTTCGAGCCGAAGGCCTTGCGCTCGGCGGTGTAGGAAAGCGCCTTGTCGAGCGCCGACTGCGCGCCGCCCAGCGAACAGGCTGATATGTTCAGCCGGCCGCCGTCGAGCCCGGCCATGGCGATGCCGAAGCCCGCGCCTTCGCCGGACAAAAGGTTTTCCGCCGGCACCTTGCAATCCTCGAAAATCACCTGGCGGGTCGACTGCATGTGCCAGCCCATCTTGTGCTCGTTGGCGCCGAAGGAGAGGCCTGGCGCGTCTTTCGGCACGATGATGGTGGAAATGCCTTTCGGCCCCTCGGCACCGGTGCGCACCATGACGGCGTAGACATCGCTGTCGCCAGCGCCGGAGATGAACTGCTTGGTGCCGTTGAGGACATAGTCGTCGCCGCTCCTGACCGCACGGGTCTTGAGCGCCGCGGCATCGGAGCCGGAGCCGGGCTCGGTCAGGCAGTAGCTCGCCAGCCATTCCATCGACGTGAGCTTGGGCAGGAAGCGCTGGCGCTGCTCGTCATTGCCGAAACGGTCGATCATCGAGGCCACCATGTTGTGGATCGAGATGAAGGACGAGAAGGCCGGATCGGCGTGCGCAAGCGCCTCGAAGATCAGTACGGCATCGAGCCGGCCGAGCGCGGAACCACCGACGTCATCGCTGATATAGATGCCGCCAAGGCCGAGCGGCCCGGTCTCGCGGATCACGTCGGCCGGGAAATGCTTGTTGCGGTCCCAGTCTAACGCATTCGGCGCGACACGGTCTGCGGCGAAGGCCTGCGCCATCTCCTGGATGGCGCCCTGCTCCTCGTTAAGTTCGAACTGGCTGGTGCTCGCATCGACCGCGGCGTCCATGGCGTGCTCCCTAATCTTCGACCTGTTGGCCTGTCGTTTTTGGCTTTGCGCGCGCACCAATCTAGACCAATGATGCCGCCGCGCAACCCGAGCCTATCAACCGGCCCTTTGGGGAGCGGCTGTGCATCAATGCATGTCCGGAGCACAATGTGACGACAAAATTCGATGAACTGCTGGGCCGGTTCCACGCATACCTTGCGTCCGTGGATCACGCCTTGGTGCGCGAAGCCGTGGCGCGCATTGGCTGGGGCATGCCGGCCCGCACGCTGGAGCCACATCCGCTTGCCTGCCTGCGCCATCTTGATCGCGCCGCCGAACTGGCGCCGTCGGATGCCAAGCCGCTGGTGCAACTGCTTGCCGAGCGTCGGAATGATTTCCGCTGGGGGCAGACCTACAGCGAGGCGGATTTCGGAAAAGAGTTCATCGACAATTACGGCTGGCTGGAAGTGTTCGGCAACCGAGGCCACTTCGCCAATGACGCGGTCGCCGCCGGCGTGCTGATCCTTGGGCCTGATATCGTCTATCCCGACCACCATCACATTGCCGAGGAAATCTACATTCCGCTGACCGGCGGTACCGAATGGCGCATGGGCGAGAGCGGCTTTTGCATGCGCACGGCCGGCGAGGTCGTCCACCACGCGTCCAACGTCAATCACGCCATGCGCACCGGCAAGGACCCATTGCTGGCGCTCTACATCTGGCGCGGCGGGCCGCTGGCGCAGAAATCCGATATTACCGGAACCGTGGCGCAGGGCAGGGGCTGATGGCCAAAGCGATCATGCTGCAAGGCACGGGTTCGGATGTCGGCAAGACGGTGCTGGTCGCCGGCCTCTGCCGGGCGGCAAAAAAGCGTGGGCTGAAGGTGCGGCCATTCAAGCCGCAGAACATGTCGAACAACGCCGCCGTCGCCGACATTCCGGGCGACAACAATCATGGCGGCGGCGAGATCGGCCGCGCGCAATGGCTGCAGGCGATCGCTTGCGGTGTTGCGCCATCGGTTCACATGAACCCGGTGCTGCTCAAGCCGCAGACCGATGTCGGCGCGCAGGTCATCGTGCAGGGCAAAATGTTCGGCGAAGCGCGGGCGCGCGACTACCAGGCGATGAAGGGCCGGCTGATGGATGCCGTGCTGGACTCCTGGGGCAAGGTCGGCGAGGGCGCCGATCTGGTCATCGTAGAGGGCGCCGGTTCGCCGGCCGAGATCAACCTGCGCAGCCGCGACATCGCCAATATGGGCTTTGCCACGCGCGCCGACGTGCCCGTGGTGCTGGTCGGCGACATCGATCGCGGCGGCGTCATCGCTTCGGTCGTCGGCACGCATCTGATCCTGCCGGAAGAGGACCGGCGCATGATCGTCGGCTACCTCATCAACAAGTTTCGCGGCGACGTTTCGCTGTTCGACGACGGTCTGAAGTCGATCGAGACATTCACGGGATGGCGCTGTTTCGGTGTCGTGCCGTGGCTGAAGGCGGCGGCACGCCTGCCTTCGGAAGATTCGGTGGTGCTGGAACGGCTGGCATCCGGCGAAGCGCGCGCGCTGAAGGTGGCGGTGCCGATGCTTGGCCGCATCGCCAATTTCGACGATCTCGACCCGCTCAAGGCCGAACCGCAGGTCGAGGTGGTGTTCGTGCCGCCGGGAAGGCCGCTGCCGGCCGATGCCGGACTGGTGGTCATTCCGGGCTCCAAGTCGACCATCGGCGATCTCCTGAAATTCCGCGAGAACGGCTGGGATCGCGACTTGCTGGCCCATCGCAAGCGCGGCGGCCATGTCGTCGGCATTTGCGGTGGTTTCCAGATGCTCGGCCGTGCTGTCCGCGATCCCGACGGCGTCGAGGGCAGCGTCACCGAAGCCGAAGGGCTAGGCCTGCTCGACGTCGAAACGGTGATGGAACCGGAAAAGACGGTGCGCAATATCAGCGCCCGTTCGGTGCAATTCGACCTGCCGCTCGAAGGCTACGAAATCCATCTCGGCCGCACCACCGGACCGGATACGCTGCGGCCGTCGGCAATCATCAATGGCATCGAGGATGGGGCGGTGTCGGCCGACGGCAAGGTGTTGGGTACTTATATGCATGGCCTGTTTGGCGCCGATGGCTTTCGCGCTGCCTACCTTGCGAGCCTTGGCGTCAGCGGCGGCGGCGTCGATTATCGCGCCGAGGTCGAGAAAGCGCTGGACGAGATCGCGGCCGAGCTGGAGACTAATCTCGACTGTGACGCGATTTTTGGGTTGGCTCGATAGATCCCCGTTGGCGAACCACCTTGGCAATTAGCGATAAACGCCGATCACGTCGTCATCCACGGGCGGAGCAAGGAGCGTAGCGACGCGGCGCAGACCCGAGGATCCATGCCGCAACTTCGAAGCGTTGCTTCGGTGCAGAATTCTGCACCGCTGCACTCTACGACTGAGGTCGCGGCATGGATCCTAGGGTCTCCGCGACGGAGCTTCGCTCCTGCTTCGCCCTAGGATGACGAAGTTGAGGACGCCTCGGTCAATCCCCAGCCAGCAGCGCAATAACTCAGGCCTTCTCGCCAGCCTTCGGCCAGTAGGTGCCAAACGACCAGACATTGCCTTCCGGGTCGCGGCAGATGAACTCGCGGCTGCCATAGTCGCGGTTGGTCAATTCCTGGATGATTGTGGCGCCGGCCTTCTTGGCCTTGGCATAGGCGGCATCGGCATCATCGACTGCAATGTAGATCGACTTGCCGCCGCCTGAGCCGGGCTCGCCGACCATCTTGCCGTAGTCGTCGTCGCGCACCGTGCCCAGCATGATCATTGAGGAGCCGAAGACCAGTTCGGCATGGTGCACGACATCGCCTTCGCCATAGCGGGCCCGGACGCTGAAGCCGAAAGCTTCGCCCAGCCAGTCGATCATTCTTGCCGCGTTCTTGTAGCGCAAAGCGGGATAGAGGCGGGGCGTTTCAGTGGTGGTTGGCATGGGAACCTCCTTCATTTGGGTTGGTCGACAACCCACCCTGCTCAAAGGCCGTTCCGGCGTCTTGAAGAAATGTTACCTGACAGAGAGCGCGGTCGGCGTTTCGCCGGCGAGGTCGCGAAACTCGCGCACCAGATGCGCCTGGTCGGCATAGCCGCAATCGGCGGCGATATCCGCCCAGTCGGCTGCCGGCTGTCTCGACAGGCCGAGCGCCCGGTTGAAGCGGACGATGCGCGACAGCGTCTTGGGGCCGATGCCGATGGCGTTGGAAAAACTGCCGGCGAGATGTTTGCGGCTCCAGCCCAGTCTTTCGGCGATCGATGCAATGCGGGTCCGGCCGCCGGATGTGATGATGCGGTCATAGGCCCAGGCGATTTCGAGCGGCGTTTCCGCGGCGTTCTCGAGACGGGCGGTGACGAAGGCTTCGGCCACGTCGAAACGCGTGGCCCAGTCCGGCGCGTTGCCAAGCCGTTCACGCAGCGCCATGCCTTGCGCGCCAAGCACGTCGTCGAGGGCGACCATGCTGTCAGCCAGCTCGCTCATCGGCAGGCGGAAGAAACGGCGTGCGCCAAGCGGCGTGAAGTTGACCTGGACGCAGCAGGCGCCGCCGAAGGATTCGATCACCACCGGTCCGGCATAGAGACCGGCGGCGAAACTGGCGAAGCGGTCATTGTCGCCGGGCGCCTTGCCGAGGCCGATGGCGAAGGGTTCGGCGAAGCTGATGACCAGCGGTACGGTGAGCGACGCGTATTCGACGTTGCGCATATGGCCGGGCGCCATTTCGCGATAGCCGCAAATGTCTGACACAATGCCCTCAAGTCGAGGGTCGGGCAGGCGCCGGCGCATCTCGAACCGCCCGGCGACGGATCGGTCCTGCTCTTGCTGGGGTTGCATATCGACGGGCATTGGCCATCCTTGCGCCAAGTCAAATCTAGCAGACTCGAGGCCGGAATCAAAAGCGCCCGGCTTTTGGCCGGGCGCTCCTCGTCCCCACTTCAAGGGAAATGGTCAGGCGCCGCGCATCAAGCAGCCGCCGGCAAGCACGATGAAAGCAATAAGTACGATCCACACCGATGCGAGTGGAATGAATGCAAGAACGCCAAGCGCGGCGAGGACGCCGATGATGGCGATAACAACGGAGATGATAAAAACGATCTGGGTAGGTGCGCTAAGATTCATGTCTGCCTCTCCAACATGATTCGAACAGCGGCATTCTATCAGGGCGCGTGATCACACACCAATCAAGGCGCGCAGTGGGTTCGCCGGGTCGGCCAGCAGCTTCACAGCAAGCGCCAGGCACACGATTACCAGCAGCGGCTTGATCAGTTTCGCGCCGATGCGCATGGCCAGGCTGGCGCCGACGCGGGCGCCGAGGAACTGGGCAACGCCCATCATCAGGCCGATCTTCCAGTAGACGACGCCGAAGGCCGCGAAGACGATGAAGCCGCCGATGTTGGAGGCGAAGTTGAGCAGCTTGGTATGCGCCGTCGCCTTGAGCACGCCATAGCCGGCGAGCGCCACGAAGGCCAGCATGTAGAAGGAGCCTGCGCCCGGTCCAAACAGGCCATCGTAGAAGCCGATGGCGGGCACAAGGATCAGTCCGAACAGGAAGGGCGACAGCCGCTCGGCGCGGTCGATGTCGTTCATGTTGGGCTTAAACGCGAAGTAGAGCGCGATGGCGATCAGCACGATAGGCAGGGCAGCACGCAGAATGTCACCCGGCACGATCGTTGCCAGCAAGGCGCCGATGGCGCTTCCGACAAGGGCCAGAAGCGCCGACGGCAATTGCCGGCGCAGATCGACATGACCCTTCGATGCGTAGTGGATGGTCGCCGAGCCCGAGCCGAACATGCCTTGCAGTTTGTTGGTGGCGAGCGCCTGGACCGGTGTGAAGCCGGCAAGCAGCAGCGCCGGCACCGTGATCAGCCCGCCACCGCCGGCGATCGAATCGACAAAACCCGCGGCAAAGGCGGCGAAGGCGAGCATGGCGACGGTCTGGATGCTAAGGTCGATCATCTGATGTATGGGGGTATCCGGCCGGCTGAAATATCGGGCGTTCGACCACGGCCACCCTGTTTGCGCAAGGTCGATTCCGCGCTACCTCTATCCAAGCGCATCGCGCTTGGATTTGTATTTGTGTGGTTAACCCGGAAAGAGGCTCCTGATGGCATTCGCATTGCTGGACCAGATACGTCAAATATTCGACGGCGACCCGGGTGTGCGCAAGGTGGCGGACGATCCGGTCCTGTCGGCGGAACTGCTGATGTTGTTTCGCATGATCCTGGCCGACGGGTCTGTCAGCGAGAGCGAGATGGTTGCCTTCCGGCGCATCTGCAAGGACGCCTTCGGCATTGCGGAAAGCAGTATCGACAGCGTCATCGAATATCTCAACGAGTTCGGCTACGAGACCAATGGTTCGCAGGCGATCGCACTGTTCCGCGACCTCGATGTCGAGCGGCGCCGGCAATTGGCCAAACATATGGCGGAGATTGCCAAGGCGAATTCGCAACTGGCCGAGAGCGAGATACGCCTGCTGCGCCGCACGCTCGACCTGCTCGATATCAGCCCGGTCGATGTGGTGAAGCCGCAGGAGTGATTGGGCCGCCTTCTCTCCTGATCAGCCTTGCTCTCGCAGCCGCTTCGCGATTGCCCGGTGCAAGTCAGGGGCGGCGGTGACAAGCGCCTTGGCAGCCTCGGATTGCGGGTGGTCGAGCACCTCGCTCGTCTTGCCGCGCTCGACAACCTTGCCGTCATGCATGACCAGCACCTCGTCCGTGATGGCGCGCGCGACGGTCAGGTCGTGGGTGATGAAGAGGTAGGCGATGCCGAGCTTCTGGTTGAGTTCGGCGAACAGATCGAGGATCTGGGCGCGGATCGAGACATCGAGCGCCGAGACCGGCTCGTCGGCGACGACCAGCTTGGGGCGGGTGATGATGGCGCGGGCGATCGACAGGCGCTGGCGCTGGCCGCCGGAAAATTCGTGCGGGTATTTGTCCATGTCGCTGATGCCGAGACCGACTTCGTGCAGCGCATGCGCCACCATCTCGCGGCGTTCGGCGCGCGTCGGCTTTTTCTCCAGCACATGCAGGGGTTCGGCGATCAGTTTTTCGACTTTCTGGCGCGGGTCGAAGGAACCGTAGGGATCCTGGAAGACGACCTGCATGTTACGTCGCGCCGGCTTCAGCTCGGCTTCGCTCTTGCCGGTGACGGTCTCGCCTCGGAACCGGATCGTGCCCGAGCTTGGCTGGTCCAGCGCCAGGATCATGCGGGCGAGCGTTGACTTGCCGCAACCGGAGCGGCCGACCAGCGCCACTGACTGACCCGGCGCCATCGACAGGGAGACATCGTCGACGGCTCGGATACCAGGCGCGCGTTTGAACAATGAGGTGCGTCGGCCGGGATAGTCGCGGGTCACGCTTTCGACCTGAAGCAAAGGTTGGCCCGTCTCGATGTCATGCGGCCTGGCGCGCGCCGGCACATGCATCGAGGCCTGCGCCAGCTGGCGCGTATAGGGATGGAGCTGTTCGGACAGCGTGCGCGCCGTGTCGCCGGCTTCCATCACCTCGCCGCCGCGCAGGATGGTGATGCGGTCGGCCATCTCGGTGACCACGGCGAGGTCATGCGAGATCAGGAGCAGGCCCATGCGGCTTTCGGCGACGAGGTCGCGCAAGAGGTCGAGGATCTGCGCCTGCAGCACCACGTCGAGCGCCGTCGTCGGCTCGTCGGCGATCAGCAGCTTCGGCTTCAGCGCGCAGGCGATGGCGATGACGACGCGCTGGCGCTGGCCGCCGGACAGTTCATGCGGAAAGCGCGACATCGGGAATTTCGCCGAGGGCAAGCCGACACGGTCGAGCATTTTTCGCGCCCGGTCTTCGGCCTCGGCGCGGCTGGCCTTGGTGTGCCAGCGTATGCCTTCGGCAACCTGTTCGCCGATGGTCTTGACCGGGTTGAGCGCCGTCATCGGCTCCTGGAAGACCATGCCGATGTCGTCGCCGCGCAGCGCGCACATCTGGTCCTCGGTTGCTGCCAGGATGTCGATGCCGTCGAATGTGACATGTCCGGTGGCGCGCGCGGCATGGGGCAGAAGCTGCATCACCGTCAGCGCGGTCATCGATTTGCCCGAACCGGATTCGCCGACCAGCCCCATTACCTCACCGGGCGCGACGGAAAGCTCCATACCCCTGAGGATCTGCGTGTCGCCGATAGTCAGCGACAGGTTCTCAATGTCGAGCAGGCTCATCGCTGCCGCCGCGATTTCGGATCGAGGATGTCGGCAATGCCGTCGCCCAGCAGGTTCAGTCCCAGCACGGCGACGACGATCGCCATGCCCGGAAAGATCGCCATCCATGGCGCCACCACCATGCGGGTCTGCGCGTCGAACAGCATGCGGCCCCAGCTCGGCATCGGCGGCTGGGCACCCAGGCCCAGATAGGAAAGCCCGGCCTCGGCCAGGATGCCCAGCGCGAACTGGATGGTGCCCTGCACCAGGAGCAGCGTGGCGATGTTGGGCAGCACATGTTCGATTGTGATCTGCGTGCTGCTCTTGCCGGCGGCGCGCGCGGCCAGAATGAACTCGCGCGGCCAGATCGCCAGCGCGCCGGCGCGGGCGACACGGGCAAAGACCGGAATGTTGAAGATGCCGATGGCGATGATGGCGTTGATCGCGCCCGGCCCGAAGATGGCGGTGATCATGATCGCCGACAGCAAAGCCGGGAAGGCGAAGACGAGATCGTTCAGCCGCATCAGTGCCTCGTCGACGAGGCCGCCGCGTGCCGCGGCAAAGGCGCCGAGCGGCACGCCGACCCCCATGCCGATGCCAACCGCGACCAGCGCCACGGCAATCGAATTGCGGGCGCCGACCATGACCATCGACAGGATGTCGCGGCCGAAATGATCGGTGCCGAACCAGTGCGTCAGAGAGGGGGCTTGCGTCTTGTCCGATATCACCAGTTTGGTGACGTCGTAGGGCGTCCACGCATAGGAGACGATTGCCATTGCCAGGATCAGCAGGGTGATGACGAAACCGGCCACGAAGGCGGTGTTCCTGAATGCCTTGGCCAGGATGCTGCCGAACGTCTCCTCTGGGATGTCGATGTGCAGTGTCATTGCCGGCTTCTCAGGCGCGGATCGACAACCGCATAGGAAAGATCGACGAGAAGGTTGACGGCGATGACGGCGGCGACCAGCAGCATGACGACGCTTTCGACGACGATCAGATCGCGCTGGGTGATCGCCTGGAATACCAGCCGGCCGAGGCCGGGCAGATAGAAAACATTCTCGATGATGATGGTGCCGGCAAGCAGGAAGGCGAATTGCAGGCCCAGAATGGTCAGGACCGGGATCATGGCGTTGCGCAGTGCATGCCGCCACAAGACTGCGCGATAGGGCAGGCCCTTGGCGCGGGCGGTGCGGATGTAGTCTTCGCTCAGCACCTCGATCAGCGCCGAGCGGGTGACGCGCGCCAGGATCGCGGCTTGCGGCAAGGCAAGTGCGACCGCCGGCAGCAGCAGCGATTTCAGGGCTGGCCAGACGCCGGCACTCCAGCCGGGAAACCCACCGGCCGGGACCAGCCGCAGCCAGACGGCGAACACATAGATCAGCATCAGCGCGAACCAGAAATTGGGCACGGCGACGCCAAGCTGTGCGGCACCCATCGAAATCGTATCACCGGCGCGTCCACGCCGGCTGGCGGAAAACAGGCCAACGGGAATCGCGATGATGGTGGAGAGCGCAAGTGCAATCAGCGCCAGCGGCAGCGAGACGGCAAGCCGCTCGCTCACCAGGTCGATGACCGGCACCGAATAGGTGTAGGAACGGCCGAAATCGAGGCTGAGCAGGCCGCCGGCCCAGTGCAGATAGCGCAAGGCCAGTGGCGCGTTGAGGCCCATCTGGTTGCGGAGAAGTTCGATCTGGTCGGCGCTTGCGTTCATGCCCAGCATCAGCCGTGCCGGATCGCCGGGCAGGATCTCCAGCACGGCGAACACCACCATGGAAGCCAGCAGCAGCGTGGCGATGGCGACGGCGATGCGTTTTAGGAGATAGGCCGTCATGGAAGCGGAGGCACTGTTATTTTGTCCACCGGGCAAAGGTTGCGTTCCCGCACACCCCCCTCTGTCCTGCCGGACATCTCCCCCGCAAGGGGGGAGATTGTGCTCTCATCGAGGCTTTCGCCAATCGTTGACGGTGCGCAGACCAAGAAGGTTGCAAAGGGTGCACCATCGGCCAAACTGCCGATCTCCCCCCTTGCGGGGGAGATGCCCGGCAGGGCAGAGGGGGGTGTGACGGAGCGCAAGTTCCGCCAGGCAGCCTGAGTCTTCAATCCGACCACTTCACCTTGGTCAAATCATTGGCCTGGATCGGCGCGTTTTCCCACAGCCCTTGCAGCTTGGCGTCCCAGACTCCGACCTTCGGCAATTCGTAGAGGAAGCCGACCACGGCATCGTCGGCCAGGATCTTCTGTGCCTGCCCCAGCAATTCCTTGCGCTTGGCTTCGTCGGAGGTGACACCGAGGTCGGCAATCACCTTGTCGAAGGCTGGATTGTCGTAGTTGAAATAATAGTCTTTGCGCGAATAGATATCGATGTCGTTGGGCTCGGTGTGGGAGACGATGGTCAGGTCGTAATCCTTCTTGGTGAACACCTGATCCAGCCACTGTGCCCATTCGACCGGAATGATTTCCAGATCGATGCCGACGTCGCGAAGTTGTGAAGCGATGATCTCGCCGCCGAGCCGCGCATAGGCGGGCGGCGGCAGTTTCAGCGTCGCCTTGAAGCCGTTCTCGAGGCCTGCCTCCTTCAGCAGTTCCTTGGCCTTGGCGACATCATGCGGGTAGCGGCCGGTGAGGTCGACATAGTCCTTGTTGGCCGGCGACATATGCGAGCCGATCGGCTGCCCGAGGCCGGCCGAGGCGCCGTCGATGATCGCCTTGCGGTCGAGCGCGTAGGAGATCGCCTGTCTTACCTGCAGCTTGTCGAAAGGCGGCTTCTTGTTGTTGATCGACAGGATGGTCTCACCCTCGGTCGCGCCGATCACAACCTTGAAGCGCGGGTCGTCCTTGACCTGGGCGACGCTGTCGGCATCGAAGAACGGGAAAGCCTGGATGTCGCCCGAGAGCAGCGCCGGCACATAGGCGGCTGCATCCGGCACGATGCGGAACTCGGCCTTGTCGAGGGACGCCGGCGTACCCCAGTAGTTATCCGATTTGACCAAGGTGATCGACGATCCCTTGGCCCAGCTCTGGAACTTGAACGGGCCGGTGCCGATCGGTTTCTCCTTGTTGGTATCGGCAGATTCCGGCGCCACGATTACCGCGTCGCCCCAGCCCATATTGTAGAGGAACGAGCCCTGCGGGTTTTTCAGCGTGACCTTGACGGTTGCCGGGTCGACCACGTCGACTTTGTCGATGGCGGCGAACAGGCCCTTTTGTGCGTTGACGGAATTTTCGGCGCGGGCTCGATCGAGCGAGAATTTCACGTCGCTGGCGTCGAAGTCGGTGCCGTCATGGAATTTCACGCCGGTGTGCAGCTTGAAGGTGTAGACCTTTCCATCATCGGAAATGGTCCAGCTTTCGGCCAGATCCGGCAGCACCTCGCCATTCGGCCCGATGCGTGTCAGCCCCTCGAACACATTGGCGTAGAGAACCTCGTCGATTGCCGCGGCGGCACCTGCGGTTGGGTCGAGATGCGGGGGTTCGAGCGGAATGCCGATGACCAGGTCGGTTCGCGCGGCAAACGCGGAGGTGCCGGCGGCCAGCGACAGCACCGCGGCCGCCAGAATGGTTTTCCACAATTTCATCGTGCAACTCCCCATGCGTTCAGACACGTGCTCGAACCCGGGCGATAGAAGCGTGATTTCGCCACGGAGTAAATTGCGTTTCGTTCTGCCCGTTGGCGGGGCCGGGAATGTTTTTGTCCTGGCGACCGCATCGGCAGGTCGAAGCTTGTCGCGGTGCGCACCTTATTCCGCGGCTGTGCCGCGCAGCAGCACGTTGAGCCCTATTGCCATCACCTTGGCCGATTCCACCATGTCCGATATGCCGACCCATTCGTCCGGCCGGTGGGCGAGGTCGAGAATGCCCGGGCCATAGGCGATGCAATCATAGATGTGGCCGATGCGGGCAATGTGCTTCTGGTCGTAGGTGCCCGGCGAAATGACGTAGTCGGGTTCGCGGTCGAAGATCGCCATGATACCTTGCGCTACCGCCTTGACCACCGGCGCGTCGCGCTCGGTCATCAGTGGCAGCACTTCCATCAGGTCGCGTATTTCGTAGTCGAATTTTTTCCGTTCACGCTTCAACCGCTCAAGAATGCCGGTCACTTCACCTTTGACGGTGTCGAGATCTTCCTCGAGCAGGAAACGGCGGTCGATGGTCAGCCGGCAGGAGTCGGGCACGTTGGGCGAGGGCAGGCCGGGCCGGAAATCCTCGGTCTGGCCGCCATGGATCGAATTGATGTTCATGGTCGAGCGTTTTGCCCCTTCGGGCACGACCGGCATGCGCGTCATCTTGCGGTCAAGCGCAGGGAACAGCTCGTCCTCGAAAGCCCTCAGCACGGCGCCCATGTGGCGCACCGCATTGTCGCCGAGAAACGGCATCGAGCCGTGCGCGATCTCGCCCTTGGTCTCGATCTCCGCCCACCAGACACCGCGATGACCGAGACAGATGCGGTCCTTGTTGAGCGGCTCGGGAATGATGACGTGGTCGACCCTGGGTTTTGAGAAATAGCCGAGGCTGGCCAGATGGGCGACGCCGCCGAAGCCGCCGGACTCCTCGTCGACGGTACCGGATATTTCGATGGCGCCGGGAAAGTCGGGGAAGACTTCCAGGAAGGCTTCGGCTGCGATGATCGAGGCGGCCAGTCCCCCCTTCATGTCGCAGGCGCCGCGGCCGTAGACCTTGCCGTCTTTGACGATGCCGGCAAAAGGATCGACGGTCCAGCCGTCGCCAGCTTCGACCACGTCGATGTGCGAGTTGAAGTGGACGCAGGCGCCTGACGATCTTCCGTCGAAACGGGCAACGACATTGACGCGCGGGTAGCGGTCGGTGTCGCCGGGCGTGCCTTCGGCGCGGATGAATTCGGTCTCGAAACCGCTCTTCTTCAGCCGCGCGCCGAGATATTCGGCACATGGCCGATAGGCCTCGCCGGGTGGATTGATGGTCGGAAAACGGATCAGCTCAGTGGTCAGCGCGACGACATCGTCGCGCCTGTCATCGATTGCCCGGAGGAGTCGCTCGTTCATGCCCAGAGTTGAGCAGCGATCTCAGCGGTTTTGCAAGCCCGTTGGTGATCGAGCCTGGGCGGCGTGTCGTTGCGGCAACTATTGCGGGAAATCGTTCAAATTCGCTGCTTTGGATTGGCGAATTGGTCAAGGTGTGTGTGTTAGCCCGTTCATCTGCCATTAAAAAAATGAAAGACAATTTGAGGGCAGACAGGTTAGGGGCAATCAAAGGGGTTTGATCGCATGAAAAAGACAGTTCTCATGGCAGCCGTGTTTGTTGCGATGCTGTTCGGTGCTTCGGGGCAGGGCTGGGCAGCCAGCCTCGTTGCAAATATTGACGTGTCGTCGCAGACGATGACCGTCAGATATGGCGCGTCGGTTTACCGGTGGAGCGTCTCCACCGCGCGCAAAGGCTACATTACCCCGCGCGGCAGCTATCGGCCGCAACGGACGGCGCGGATGTGGTATTCGCGCAAATACGACATGTCGCCGATGCCTCATTCCGTGTTCTTCCGCGGCGGCTATGCGATTCACGGCACCGGCGCGGTGAGGCAGCTCGGGCGCCCGGCATCGCATGGCTGTGTGCGCTTGCACCCGACCAACGCCGCCGCCTTCTATGCGATGGTTCGGCAAGCCGGCTTCGGCAATACGCGGATTGTCGTGACGAACTGAAGAGATTCAGGTTCGCTGTTGTCGGCTGGCGCAGGGCTAACACCCTCGCCAGCAGTTCTGTTTAAGCGTTTGGGACCGCTTTTGCCTGCGAGGGCCGCTTTCGACGCCCGCCGCTGATCTCCCACCTTTTGTGGAACCACATCCACTGGCCGGGATCTTCTCGCACCCAGCGTTCGACGACATCGTTGAGACGCTGGGTGGTGGCGTGGACATCGACGCTGCCGTCAGCGGTGCGCGGCAATGTCAGCTTGTCCTCGATTTCGAGCCGGAAGCGGTTGCCTGGCAGCCTGATGCAGCGCGCCGGATAGACGTCGCAGTCATAGTGACGGGCAAGGGTGGCCAGCACCCGATTGCTCTGGCACGGACGGCCGAAGAACGTCGTATCCAGTCCATTGGAGAATTTCTGGTCGACAAGGATGCCGATGTTGCCGCCGTTCTCCAGGACCCCGGCCAAGGCGAATGAAGCACCGGCCATCGATGGCAGCAACGAGCCCATGGTCGAGCGGCGCGTCGAGAGGATGTAGTCGGCAAGATAAGGATTGTTGGGCGGCCGAAACAGCGCCGTGATGTTCATGCCGAAGGTCGCCGCCGCCACCGGCAGCAATTCGAAATTGCCGAGATGGCCGGTAAAGACGATGTGCGGCTTCTGTTCGCCAGCGATTTCGACGAAGTGGTCCGCTCCTTTGACCTCGATGCGGGCGGGCTTGATGGCCGTGGGGTCATAGTCGAAGAGGGCGTCGAGAAAGATGTATTCCGCGGCAAGACGGGCCATGTTGCCCCACATGTCGGAGGCGATCGCCTGGATCTCGGCTTCGCTCTTTTCCGGATAGGCCTTGCGCAGATTGTCGACGGCAACCTGATGGCGTCCCACCCGGGGGCCGACTAGGCGTGCGACGCGGTCGGCGAAATTCAGCGCACTGTCGGCCGGCAGCAGACGCAGGACCGAGATGATCATCATCGCCGCCCGCGCCACCAGCCAGTAATTGAGCTGGCGCAGTTGCCTGCCGTAACGAAATTTTAGATCCCGGCGGAACTTCTTGAACACAGAGGTCAAGGCTCTAGCCGACGCGCAGGATGATCTTGCCGAACACGTCGCGGCCTTCCATGCGCTTCAGCGCGGCATCTATACCGTCGAAGTCGACTTCGGTGTCGATGACAGGTGCGACCTGTCCCGCCGCCATTTTCTGCATGGCGTTTGCCATGTTCTCCATGCGGCAGCCAAAGGAGCCAAGCAGTTTCAATTGCTGCTGGAACAGCTGCATGAGGTTGATCTGCGTCGACACGCCGGAAGTCGAACCGCAGGTCACCAGGCGGCCGCCACGCTTCAGGCACAACATCGAGGCGGCAAAAGTGTCGGCGCCGACATGTTCGAAGACGACATCGACGCCCTTCTTCTTGGTCAGCTTGCGCACGACGCCCTCGAAACGGTCGTCGCGGTAGTTGATGACATGGTCGGCGCCGAGCGCCTTGGCCTTGTCGATCTTGTCGTTGGAGCCGACCGTGGTGATGATGGTGCAGCCCATCCGCCTGGCCAGCTGGATGGCCGCCGAGCCGATGCCGGATCCGCCGGCATGGATAAGGATCGTCTCGCCGGGCTGTAGCCTGGCGTTGTCGAATAGCATGTGCTCGACCGTGCCGAAGGTGACGGGCGCGACCGCCGCGCCGATGTCGGTCACGCCGGGCGGGGCAGGGACCAGCAGGCGAGCCGGCAGGTTGATCTTCTCTTGCGCGAAACCGTCGAGATGGAAACCGTGCACACCCGAAACATGTTCACAGAGGTTGTCGCGGCCTTCGCGGCAGGCTCGGCAGAGGCCGCAGGTGCGCGCGCCGTAGATCGATACCAATTGTCCGGGCAGCAGGCTGGAAACGCCGGGGCCTACCGCCTCGACCTCGCCGGAGGCTTCGGCGCCGACGACCAGAGGCAGCTTGCGCTTGGCGAAGGCCATGCCGCGCCAGCCCCAGACGTCGATATGGTTCAGCGCCACCGCCTTGATGCGCAGCGTGACTTCGCCAAGTGCCGGCGGTGAGGGGGGCGGCAGGTCCACCGTTTCAAGACGGCGGTCCTCGATAAGTTGCAATGCGCGCATTGGGCCTGTCGGTTTCGGTCTGGCTGAAAAAGGTCGCTTAGACCGGTTCCCGCGCCATGACAAGGCAAGTGTTCTGGCCGCCGAAGCCGAAGGAGTTCGACAGAACGGTGCGAACCTCGGCATTGCGCTTCTTGTTCGGCACCACGTCGAGCACGATCGCGGGGTCGGGTTTGTCATAGTTGATGGTCGGCGGAATGACGCTTTCGCGCATCGTCATCAGCGAGAACGCCGCCTCGACGGCGCCCGCCGCCGACAGCGTGTGGCCGATCATCGATTTGTTCGACGAGACCGGCATCGAGCCGATCCGCTCGCCGAACACGGTCGACAGCGACAGATGCTCCATCTTGTCGTTTTCGGGCGTCGAAGTGCCGTGAGCGTTCACGTAGTCGATCTCGTCTTCGCTCAAGCCGGCATCGGCAAGCACAGCACGGACCGCCGCGATCGCCGGCGAAGCGTCCGGCTTCGAGCGGGTGCGGTGGAAATCGTCCGCCTTTTCGCCGCAGCCGCGCAGGATGCCAAGAATCGTGGCGCCGCGCGCCATCGCGGCTTCCAGCGATTCCAGCACGAGAGCGCCGGAGCCCTCGGCCAGCACAAAGCCGTCGCGCTCCTTGGAGAAGGGTTTTGACGCCTTTTCGGGAATGTCGTTGTGGGTCGACAGCGCCGACAGCAGCGAGAAGCGGATCAGCGCCTCGGCGGTTGCCGAACCGTCGGCGCCGATCGACAGCGCCCGGTCGCATTCGCCGCGGCGGATCGCCTCGACACCGAGCTGGATGGCGGTGGCGCCGGAAGCGCAAGCGGTCGACAGCGTGATCGGCAGCCCGCGTGTGCCGAAACGGTCGGCAAGCCGGTCGGCGATCGAGCCGAACTGCGTGGTCTCGAAAATGTCTAGTTCCTTCAATCCGCGCGCCACCCGCAGCAGCCGTTCGCCGCCGGAGTCCAGTTTGTTGGAATTGTAGAGCGCGAAGCGGTCGTGCCAGTCGAGTTCGACCGGCGGTGAAGCGAGGAAGAGAGGACCACCGAAATCACCGGAATCGAGGCCGGATTCGGCCACGGCCTCACGCGCGGCGGTTTCCGCCAGTTCATAGGTGAGGTGGCTGGAGCCCTTCGAGCTCGATGGCAGGAAGTCGACCATGCCGGAGATGCGGGTGTTGAGATGATCGACCGGAAAACGGGTGATCGGGTGGATGCCCGACTTGCCCGAGGTCAGCGCCGCCCAATTGTCGGCCTTGCCGACGCCAAGCGAGGTCACCACGCCGATGCCGGTGACGGCAACGATCGGCCTGCCCATATGATCGTTCAAATTGGCCATGCGGTAGCCCTCGATCGTCTATCGTTGCGGCATGGATCGTGGACCACCGCCTCAGGCGGCGTTGACGAGCGCCATGCCCTCGAATTGGTGATAGCCGATCGCCGTTGCAAGGACGGTTGCGGGAACCCCTTCGAACGGCTTCTCGGCTGCGGCATCAAAAACGGGGTAGGCGGCCTTGCGATCGACGGCCAGCGCCGCCAGTGCCACGGCGAAGGGAAACTGTGCTTCCTTCATGTGCCCGGTCAGCGTCGAGAAGCCGCGCGCGGCAATCGCCGGATTGGCGTCGAGCGCTGCTTTCTCGGCGATGGTTGCCATATGGGCGCCTGACGCGCCCGACAGGGCCAGTAATTTGCCGTTCGGCATTGCAGCCTGCTTGAGCAGTGCGGCGATCTCGGTGTCGAGTTCTCCCCGTGGGCGCCTGGCGCGGCCGGAGACGACCGGCCCAAGCTCGGCATAAATCTTTCGTCCGCGGCTTGTCGCGTGTTCGCGCTGCTCCAGCACCAAGAAGGCACCGCCGGATCCAGTCACGACGCCGCCGCCCTCAGCCCCCTGTCTTTGCCAGACCGGCTTCCACGGGCCGCGATGCAAATAGCCGGCGAGTTCATAGCCGAGCAGCATGTCGGAATGTTCGGTCTGGAAGGCACCGCCGACCAGGATGTGCGTCGACTGGCCGGAGCGGATGCGCGCGGCTGCCGTCTCGACGGCGGCGACACCGGCACCTTCCTCACCCATGAAGGTTCTGGATGAGCCCGTCACCTTGTGGACGATGGAGATGTTGCCGGCGAGCAGATTGGAAAGCTGGGCCAGGAACAGTGTCGGCCGCAATTCGGTGGTCAATTTCTCGTTGAGCAGCACATCGCGGTCGTTGCGGCTTTCCGAAGCGGCGAGAATGGCGGCATCGACCGCCTCGTCGCGTTCGCCGCCGCCTGCGGCCACAACCATGTCCATGGTCGTGCAGAGTTCGTCATTGCCCTTGATGCCGGCGTCGTCCAGCGCCAGGCCTGCGGCATAGGTGCCGAGCCTCTGCCAGGTTTCCATCTGGCGCTGATCGCCGCGTTTGGCGATCTGCAGGTTCCAGTCGATCTCCGGCAATGGATGGACGGTATAGGGTGCAAAGCGCGCCGCTTCGAGCACCGGTTCCAGGCCCGGCTGCGCGAGCTTCTGCCAATGGGCGTCCGGACCTTCCCCCAGCGAGGAGACAAGGCCGATACCAGTGATGACGACGTCGCGGGGGCTGCTCATGAGCGGCTTTGTGGGTCAGGCGGCAGGGCGCGTCAAGATCACGCGCTCAACCGAAGTCAGGCGGTCTTGGCGGCAACCAGTGCGTCGATCTTGGCGCACAGGTTCTTCATGACGAAGTAATCGTCGGTCGAAGCCTTGCCGTCATTGACTTCCTGGGTCCATTTTTCCAGCGGCACCTTGATGCCGAATTCCTTGTCGATGGCGAAGACGATGTCGAGGAAATCGAGGCTGTCGATGCCGAGATCGTCGATCGTGTGGCTCTCGGGCGTGATGGTTTCGATATCGATCTCGCTGGTGTCGGCAATGATCTTGGCGACTTTGTCGAACGTGGTGGACAAGGGCTTTTCCTTCGGTTGCGGGCGGAATCTGTCCGCATCTTGTTTGGGCGCTGTCTAATCGGTTTTTCCCGGCAGGAAAAGGGCTGATACGCCGGGCGCAGATGGGTAGGGTGTCTGGAAAACGCAAGAAGGCCACCGGTTTACCCGGCGGCCCTTCTTGTTGACGCTACGTCAGCCTTTGTTTCGAGGCATGCCGTTTTCCCAAACCGGAACCACTTTGGGCGACATGCATCAGCTGTCGCGGAGCTTGACCAGATCGTTCAGCAGCCCGCCCGTTCCGTTGTGGACGGTCAGCCGCTCGACCTTGCCGGCGATGGTTTCCAGAGCCTCAAGCTCCTTCAACCGCAGCATCACCGGGTTTTCCGCCATCACCCTGGCCGTGTTGAGGAGGGAACGCGTCGCGTTCGTCTCCTCGCGGCGACGGATGATGTTGGCCTCGGCCTGCTTTTCGGCCGACACCACCTGGTTGAGGATCTCGCGCATCTCGCCCGGCAGGATGACATCCTTGAGGGCGATATCGCTGACCTCCACCCCGATCTCGGCCATATCAGCGCGGACCTTGCCAGCGGCTTCTTCGTCGATCGTCACCTTCTTTTCAAGGATCTGATCGAGTGTCAGCGCGCCAAGGGTCTTGCGGAAGGCGTACTGCAGGGCGCGGTAAAGGGCTTCGGAGAAGTCCTTCACCATGCTCACCGCCTTGACAGGATCGACGACCCGGTATTCGGCTGCGATGTTGACGCGGATCGTCACGCGATCCTTGGTCAGCACTTCCTGCCCGGCAACGTCGAGCGACTGGCGCTTGAGGTCGACGACCTTGATCTGCACCATGCGTCCGACGTTCCAGAAGCCATGCACGCCCGCCGTCAGCGTCCTGACCAGGACACCGTCGATGAACAGCAGTCCGGCCTGACCGTCGACGACCGGGTGGACGGACATCAATTCCGCCTTCCGGGCCTGGCCGAGCCGGCGCATGACCGCCGCATCGATGGCGAGATCGACCGATGTGTCGATCAGCGTCACCTTCCACGGACCGGCATCCGTCCACAGCACGAGCTTGCGGTCCGGCGCCAGAACGGCGTGCAGATTGCCGTCACGCTCGATGATGGCGACATCCGTGGGCCCGGTGCGAACGACGGTGAAATGACGCGCGGCCACATCCGGGAGCTTGTCGAACAACGCCTTCTCGTATGCCGAAACGAATTCCGGGTTCTTCAGATCGTGCCGGGACACTTCAAGGCTGCCGCGCCGGTTGGCGAGCCAATGTTCGCCCGGCAGCAGGACAGTCTTGATCTCACCCTTGTGGAGGGTGAGGGCACGTTCGTTTTCCTTTACGAGGACGCGCTCGCGTCCAAGAACCTTGTCGAGAATTGTCATTGTTTCACTCCTGTCGGGCATGGCCCCATGCGAGGCGTCAAGTCATGCGTCGATCGTTCCTTTCGTTTCTCGTTTCACATCGTCGTCTTGCGTCATCGTCCGGGCACGAATGATCCGGGGACTGGTGGCATCAATCCGTGGCGGGCCTTCGGGAGCGGATCGCGGGGCAGCGAAGCGGGCGCCGGAGGCCGAGCTTCCTTTGCCGGCGACACTGCGCCTTGATCGTCACCGCGGGCCTGGCCGCGAGCCGATGGCGAAAGACGCTTGGGATGATCCGCGCCCGAGGGCTTGGGCCATCCGTTCAGTCTTTCGCATTCCAGTCCCCTGACCGTTTTTCGGATGGCTTTTCAGGCCAATGGAGAAGGAATCGAACCTTCGACAGTCAGATTAACAATCTGATGCTCTAACCAAACTGAGCTATCCGTGGTGCAGATGAAGGGAATTGAACCCCCGACCTCCGGACCCAAATCCGGCGCTCTCCCGCTGAGCTACATCCGCGATCCCAATCCCCAAAGCGGCGCCGTATACAGGGCGGCAAAGCCGCCTGCACGGGCGGAGGCGAAAGCTCCAACCGTTGTGCTCGCTTCGGTTCTCGTGACCGGGAGCGCGCCTATAGCCCCTGCGACGGGTTGTCGCAAGCGGCATTGTCGTGGCGGATTTGCGGCTTCTTGCGGCGGTGGCATTTCGGCAACACCGCTTTCGACGTCAGCGATCGCGCGCAGGGAGCTCAGAAGGTGACGCGGCCGAGCACGCGCAGGCTATCGCCCTGCGGCTCCACGACCACGGCCTCGCCTTCGCGCGGCGAGATGCCGGTCAGCGCCACGATGTCTTCCAGATGGGTGACCATGACCAGATTGTCGGAGCCGGAATAGGCGCGGATTTCTTTCAGGATCGCCGCGATCTGCGCGGCTTTCTGCGCCTCGTCGCCCTTCAGGAGGTCGAGCGGAGCAAACAGCTCCGGCTCGGCCTCGAAGGCGATGCGGGCAGTATCGAGGCAGCGGCAATAGCGGCTGGACAACACGCGCTCGATCGGTGCCGCACGGGCGGCAAACAGAGCGCCGATCTTGCTCGCCTGTTGCTTGCCACGGGCCGACAGGTTCATCTGGGTGGCGCAACTGTCGATGTCGAAATTGGCCGGGTCGGTGGTGCCGGTGACCATGGCATGGCGCAGCAGCACGACATGTCCGCCATCGCGCAGCAGCGCCCAGCCTGCATCCGTGGCGTGGGCCACGCCGGGAATAAGAAACAGGAACAACGCCAAGGCAAATCGAATCATCCGCTATCCTTCTCCGGTTCCCGGCAATGGGTTCCGGTGACGGGACATATAGGGACGGTAAAGCCAGCCGAAAGACAAGGCGCGGTCGGCGGGATGCGTAGACCTACTTCTTCGCCATCTGCTTCTTCACCAGATCGATCTTCTGGTCGGTGAGCGGGATGGGGGTTGTGTAGCCGGCTTCGGTAAAGCCCTGCTTGGCGTTCTCGAAGAATTCGATCGCCTTTTGATATTCGGCCTTGCCCCCGCCATAGCTGGCCCGGTTCCAGCTGACGTCACCGAGATTGTTCTGCGCGAAGGCCCATTGCATGGGCAGGCTTTCCCTGGTGAATACCTTCAGCGTGGCCGCGAAGGCGGCCTCGGCATCACCGAGGTATTTGCCGGTGCGTTCGAGATTGCCGAGGTTGAGCAGGCTCATGCCGATGCCGTTCTGGGCGTTGGCCCAGTCGACCGGTGCCGCGTCGACGGTGAGTACTTCGAGGGCTGCTCGGCGGGCCGCTATGGACTCAAGCAAGGTCCTCGGGTCGGCATTGCTCATGCTCAGCCAGTGCAGCGTCGAGCCGAGGCCGGCCTGGGCCAGCGCCCATTGGCGGGGGTTCGTCTCGCGCTTGTACTCGCGCAACGCATCGCGGTAGGCGGCAATGGCTTCACCATAATGTTCCGGCTTGTCGGTGACGCCGCCGAGGAGCTGCAGCGTGTTGCCGAGATTGTAGTGGCTCATTGCCCAGTCGAGAGGGAATTTCCGTCTGACATAGACCTGCCGGGCCGCCCGGAAGGCCGCGGCCGACTGCTCCAGCTTGGCCGCGTCGCGGGTGCGCTGGCCAAGCGTCTGGTAGATCGAACCGAGATTGTTCTGCGCCGACGCCCAGTCCATCGGGAAACGCTGCCGGGTAAAGACCGTCAGTGCATCGTCATAGGCGGCCGCGGCCTCTTCGAGCGCGCCGGTGCCCATATCGAAACGGGCGACACCGCTCAGCGCGTTGCCGAGGTTGAGCCTGCTGGTCGCCCATGAGACGGGGAAGGTTTCACGGGTTCGCACTTCAAGCGCGGCACGGAACGCGTTGGCCGCCTCGTTTATCTTCGCCTTGTCGTTGAGCTGAATGCCGAGCGACACCAGCGTGTTGCCGAGATTGTTCTCGACCATCGCCCATTCAACCGGCGCCTTTTCGCGTGTGTATTCCTCAAGTGCCAGCCGGTAGGCCGCCTCGGCTTGCGTCAGATGTTCGCCGGCGGCCTCGCGCTCGGAAAGCGCATAGAGCGCCAGGCCGAGATTGTTCTGCGAAGCGGCCCAGTCGAGCGGGACCTTGTCGCGCGGGCGTTTTTCGAGTGTGGCGCGCATCGCCACCACCGCCTCGTTCAGGCGTTTCGGGTCGCTCTCACGTTCGCCGATCTTCAACAGCACGTTGGCCAGATTGTTCTGCGCGGCGGCCCAGTTAAGATCGTCCTTCTCGCGCTCGAACACGACAAGGGAATCGCGAAAGATCCGCGCTGCCTCTTCAAGGCGCGCGGTCTCCGTCTCTCGCTCGCCGATGGTCTGCAGCACCACCGCCATGTTGTTGCGGGTGATCGCCCAGTCGCGATTCTGTTCGTCATTGGGGATGAAGTTCAGAATGGTGCGATAGGCCTCGATGGAGTGCTGCAGCGCATCGAGATCGCCGGTGGCGTAGCCGTAGGCGTTCAACGCCTCGGCTTGCTGGTTCTTGTAGTTCCAGCGCAGCTTGTCGTCCCATTTCTCGGCCAGCGAGAAGGCCTTGGCGTAATCGCCTGCGGCGGATCTGTAGTCGAAGACCAGGCCAGAGGCATCGGCGCGCCTGGCATAGATCGCGGCATCGGCAAGACGCTTCTGCTTGACGAGATCCTCGGCTTGATCGACCGCGTCGTTGGTCTGTTCGATCCGGCCGACGGCATCGTCGAGGAATTTACGCGCCGTCACGATGGCGCCCTGGCTGATGGCCTTGTCGGCGGAGGCGACAAGCCGTTTGATCTCCGGATCGTCGGTGCGAAGCGCTGCACGCTCGGACATCATCTTCTTCAGGCGCTCGGCCTGGGCGTCGAGCACCTTTTGCAGGTCAGTCGGATCTTCCGGGATCTTTTCCGTGCCGAGCGCTTTCAGCACGCCATAAAGCGCATCAAGCGGCACGCCTTCCTGCAGCGAGGCCAGTTCCACCTGCGCCCGTTTGGGGTCGGGCAGGTCGGAAATCGTCAGCAGCAGCTGGCGCCGCTCGCCGGTGATCAGCCCGTCGTCGCCGGTCGGCTCCGCCGGCGCGACGCCGAAATAGAGCAGCCGGCGCAAGCTTTCATTGACCCAGGGGCGCTGCTTTGCCTTTGTGTCGAGATAGACCTCCTCGGTCACCATGCGCATGACCGAGCCGAACTCGGTACCCTTCATCGCCGCGAGGTGGCGCAGCAAAGCGGACGCATAAGGGCTGTTTTCGCCGGCGGCGCCATCGAGCGCTGGACGACCCGGTTCTGCGGCAAAGCCGACCACCGTACCCAGGCTCGCGTCGGCCGCCGGCGCATTGCCGAGCGCCTTCGCGCCGCGCACCGGCTCCAACCCGCCGGCGCCTATGGGCGAGGCGGAAGCGGTCGGTGAGCGCCGGACCATGGCATCCGCGGGGAATGGATTGGTGCGGCAGGCGTCGAGCAGCATGATCGTCACCGGCACTGTCTTTTTCAATGCCTCCATGACGGCCGATATCGGCACAAGGCTGGTGCCGGCATCCTTCAGCGACGGGACGTCGGCATCGACCGGAACCAGATAGTTTTCGCCGCCGGCCTCGATGCCATGACCGGAGTAGTAGATGAAGGCGACATCGGCGCCGTCGGCATCTTCGGTGAACCGCTCCAGGTCGCGCTTCAGCTTGGTGGCGTCGCGGTCGGTGACGCTGCGGGCGTCGAAGCCAAGGTCGGTCAGCATCTTGGCCATGTCGCGGGCGTCGTTGGCGGGGTTGGGCAGGGCGGCGATGTGCAGGTAATTCGACTGGCCGATGATCAGCGCCACGCCCTTAAGGCTTATTGTCTCGGCAACTGCAAGCGCGGTCGCGGCAAGGCAAAGCAGTGCGGCGATGAAAGCCGTCAGCCATGCCCGCCGCAAAAGATTAAGCTTCGAGGTTTCGACAAAGGTCATTTGTCGTTCGCATCCGCCCTGATGATCCAAGCCCTCTATAACGCTGCCAATGGACCATGATCAAATTTGGCCATGATCAAATTAGGGCATGATCAAATTCGGGCGCGATTGCGCCGCGGCCGTGGCTCGCCTATCCCTGAAAAATGTCGCCGCTCACCGAAACCGTTCTTTTCGTCTTCAGCCTCGTCGCGCTCGGCTATCTCACCGGGCTCACCGGCTATCTAAAGCCGGCCAGCGGGGACGGCATCTCCGAATTCGCCATCAACGTGGCGATGCCGCTGCTGCTGTTTCGGACGATGGTGAATTCCGATTTCCATGGCGTGGCGCCATGGTCGCTGTGGGGCGCTTACTTCACCGCGGTTGCAATGACATGGGCTGCCGGCCATCTGGTGACGACGCGAATCTTCGGGCGGGACGCACGCACAGGTATCGTCGGTGGAGTGTCGTCGTCCTTCTCGAATGTGGTGTTGCTGGGCATTCCCTTCGTTCTCGGCGTATTCGGGTCCAGCGGATTCGAAGTGCTGTCGCTGCTCGTTTCCGTGCATCTGCCGACCATGATGATGGCGTCGATCATCATGTTCGAGATATTTGGCCGCGGTGGCAGCGAGCCCGTACACCCGCTGCGCATCATCCAGAGCTTTCTGAGAAGACTGTTCACCAATCCCCTGATCATCGGCATCCTGGCCGGGCTGGCATGGCGCCTAACCGGCGCGCCGCTGCCGAACCTTGCCACACGGCTGGTCGATGCGCTGGCTGACACTGCCGGGCCAGTGGCGCTGTTCGCCATGGGCCTCAGCCTGCGCCGCTTCGGTATCTCCGGCAATGTCCGGCCGGCTCTGGCGCTTTCGGTGCTGAAATTGTTCCTGATGCCGGCTCTGGTTCTCGGTCTGGTCTGGCTGCTTGGCCTGCCGCCATTGACGGCCAAAGTGGCGGTGGTGGTGGCGGCGCTACCATCCGGCATCAATTCCTATCTCATCGCCGTGCAGTTCAACACCGGCCAGGCGCTGGCGTCGAACCAGATGACAATCGCCACGGCGAGCGCGGTTGTTACAACCGCCTTCTGGCTGACGGTGGTGCTCCACGTTTTCGGATAGATAGCCAGATGGTGCGGCCAGCGATCGGCACGGCATATGTCCGGCCTGCTCTCGCCTCGGGCTGGTCCAACCCCTATATGCCATCTTGCGATTGCTTGCGGGCCTTGCCCTCGGTAAAGAGCAGTGGCTCCGGCGTGCCGGCTTCAGTCCATGGCGCACGCTCACCGAAGATTTCACAGACCGGCCGTCAGCGCGCCGAACGGAGGATAGACCATGCTTCAGAAAACCAGCCATTTCATGCGGCAGGCCAATCTCATCAATGGCGAATGGGTGCAGGCCGACAGCGGCCAGACGGTTGACGTCAACAACCCGGCCACCGGCCTCAAGATCGGCACCGTGCCGAAGTCGGGCAAAGCCGAAACCCGCCGCGCCATCGAAGCCGCCGCGGAAGCTTTCAAGACCTGGCGCAAGACGACCGCGCTCGAGCGCTCGAAGCTGCTGCGCAAGCTGCATGACGCAATGATGGACAATCAGGACGTGCTGGCCGAACTGCTGACCATCGAACAGGGCAAGTCGCTGTTCGAATCGAAGGGCGAGATCGGCTCTGCCGCGGCCTACATATTGTGGTTCGCCGAGGAAGGCCGCCGCACCTATGGCGACGTCGTGCCGTCGCCATGGGCGGACCGCCGCATCCTGGTGACCAAGGAACCGGTCGGGGTCATCGCCGCCATCACGCCGTGGAATTTCCCGTCCTCGATGCTGGCCCGCAAGCTCGGCCCGGCGCTCGCCGCCGGCTGCACCGCAGTGGTCAAGCCGGCCTCGCAGACACCATATTCAGGCCTCGCCTGGGGTGCGCTCGCAGAGGAGGTCGGCTTCCCCAAGGGCGTCGTCAACATCCTGACCGGTTCGGCAAGCGAGATCGGCGACGAGATCTGCGCCAATCCGCTGGTGTCGAAGATCACCTTCACCGGATCGACCGAAGTCGGCAAGCTTCTCATCCAGAAGTCGTCGGTCACCGTCAAGAAAGTGTCGATGGAGCTCGGTGGCAACGCGCCGTTCATTGTCTTCGATGACGCCGACCTCGAGCGTGCGGTCGCTGGTGCGATCACCGCCAAGTATCGCAATTCCGGCCAGACCTGCGTCTGCACCAACCGCTTCCTTGTCCAGGCTGGTGTCTATGACAAGTTCGTCGAGAAGCTCGCTGCCGCCAGCAACGGGCTGAAGGTCGGCTCCGGCCTCGAGGACGGCGTGCAGCAGGGGCCGCTGATCGACGAGAAGGCGGTCGAGAAGGTCGAAGAACTGATCGCCGACGCCACATCCAAGGGCGGCAAGATCGTTGCCGGCGGCAAGCGCCATGCGCTCGGCGGTTCGTTCTTCCAGCCGACGGTCATTGCCAATGCGACGCCCAAGATGCGCTTCATGAAGGAAGAGATCTTTGGCCCGGTCGCACCGGTGTTCAAGTTCGAGACCGAAGAGGAGGCGATAGCACTCGCCAACGACACCGAATTCGGCCTCGCCTGCTATTTCTACACCGGCGATCTCGGCCGCGCCTTCCGCGTCATGGAAGGGCTGAAATACGGCATGGTCGGCGTCAATGAAGGCCTCATCACCACGCCGGAGGCGCCGTTCGGCGGCGTCAAGGAATCGGGTCTCGGCAAAGAAGGCGGACATCAGGGCATCGAGGATTATCTCGACACCAAATATGTCTGCATCGGCGGCCTCGGCCTCTGATAGGATATTCCCTGAGATGGGGAGGCCGATGGCCTGCCTGTCTCTCATGGGAAAACCAGCCGAAGTCTTCTGGATCAACTGGCATTTACGGGCATGGCGATGAAGGACGGCGAGGTTTTCGGCACGACGCAGGCAGGCGAGCCGGTGCGTCGCTTCACGATCAGGGGCGGCGGTATCACCGCCAACATCATCGGTCTGGGCGCGATCATCCAGGATCTGCGCCTGACCGGGCACGATGCGCCGCTGGTGCTTGGCTACGACAATCTGGCGGCCTACGAGACGGATACGGGCTTCTTTGGAGCGGTTGTCGGCCGCTATGCCAACCGCATCCGCGACGGCCGCTTTACCATCGCCGGCAGCCGCTACCAGACCGAGCAAAACTTCCTCGACAAGCATACGCTGCATGGCGGCTCGCAAGGCTATTCCCACAGGCCGTGGACGGTTTCGTTGCATGGCAGGGATTTCGTCACGCTGACGTTGCACGATCCCGACGGCGCGATGGGCTTTCCCGGCGCGCTCGATGTCACTTGCACCTACCGGTTGAAGATCCCCGGCACGCTCAGCGTCGAGCTGACCGCCACCTGCGAGGAGCCGACGCTGTGCAATCTCACCCAGCATTCCTACTTCAACCTGGACGATGGCGGCGCCGGAGACATTCTCGACCACAGGATGATGTTGAATGCCGGCGCCTATCTGCCGGTCGATGGCGACATGATCCCCACAGGCGTGGTCAAGCCGGTTGACGGCACGCCGTTCGATTTCCGCCAGGCGCGGCCGCTGCGCATGGAGACCGAGGGCGAACAGCTGCCCTACGACCAGAATTTCTGCCTCGCTTCGGCACGCGGGCCGCTCAAGCAGGCGGCATGGGCGCAAGGCGCCAGTTCCGGTGTCGAGATGGAGATCTGGACCACTGAGCCGGGCGTCCAGCTCTATACCGGCCAGTACGTGACGCCGCGCACCGGGTTGGAAGGCCGCGACTACAAGGCTTTTTGCGGCTTCTGCCTGGAGCCGCAGATTTGGCCGGACGCGCCGAACCGGCCTTATTTCCCGCAGGCGACCCTGTGGCCGGGCGCGATCTACCACCACGTGGCGGAATACAGATTCCGTCTGCCCTGAGGCCTGCCAATGTTCAGGTGAAGCCCGCCTGACCTGAATCGCAACAGACTTTAGCCGGCGAAGGCCGCGCGCAGCGTCTCGAACGGCGCCAGCGCGCCGCGCACCTGCACCACGGCGGCGGCGACGCGATGCGCACGGCGTGCTGCTTCAAGCGGGTCGTGGTCGGCAAGTCGAGCCGCAAGATAGCCGCCGTTGAAGGAATCGCCGGCGCCCGTCGTATCGGCGGGAGCGGCGACATGGATTGCCGGGACTTCGCGCAGCGTTCCGGCTTGGGCAACCTGTGCCGGCGCTTCGCCATTCTTGACGACGACCTCGGCAACCAATTTCCCGATCCGCTTAGCGGTCACTTGCGGCGTTGCATCCTCAAACAGCATCTGCTCGTCGGGAAAGGTTGGTAATGCGATATCAGTGACGGCAAGGGCTTCGACGATCGCTGCCTGCGCCTCCTCGCGCTCACGCCAGAGCCGCGGCCGGTAGTTGGGGTCGAAGGCGATAAGTGAACCAGCCGAACGAGCCTTGGCGACGGCGGCCAGCAACGCAGCGCGCGAGGCTTTGTCCAGAATTGCCAAAGTGATTCCGGAAAAATAGACAAGTGCCTGATTTTCCAGGTTTTTCGATAATGCGGCCGGGTCAGAGGCAAGCTGCCGCGCGGCGGCGTCGCCACGCCAATAGGTGAAGGAACGTTCGGCTCCCGTCAGCGTGATGGCATAGAGGCCGGGCCGCGCGCCCGCTATGAGCGGGCTGGAGCCGATGCCGATGCCGTTTTCAGCGAAGAAATCGATCTGGCCTTGCGAGAATGGATCGTCGCCGAAGGCCGAGACATAGGTTGCCGGCCGCTCAGCGCTCAGTGCATGCAGCGCCCACAGCGTGTTGAACGTGTCGCCGGCAAAGCCCATGCGCCAGTTCGGTCCCGTCTGGCCCGACAGTTCGAGCATGCATTCGCCGATCGAGGCGACGCCGTTTCCCGCCATCTACAATCCTCCAGTGATCCCGGTGCTGTAGCTTTTTGCCACCGGCAGCGCCATGCTTGGCAAGCAGGGTTTTTTCCGTCACAGCGTTTTCCCACAGGCTGGCGGGATGCGATCCGTCTGGCAGAGCGTTGTCTGCGGAAGAGGAACCGGTTTGGCATCGATATGGCGTTATCTTCTGGCGGGTCTTGGTCTGGCTGCCTTGCTGGTCGGCATTCTCGCGGTCGTCTTCCTGACGGCGCCGCGGTCGTCGCTGCCTGCCGGCCCGGATGTCTCGCGGACGAAGAACACCGCCAACGCGCTGTTCGTAGCCAGCTTCGCGCCGGAGCGAGGTGTCGTGCGGCTAGGCCAACTGCAATCCTGGCTGCTGACGCTGAAGACAAAGGCAGGAGTTCCGGTGGAAGGTGCGGCGATCGCGATTTCCGGCGGCATGCCACTGCACAGTCACGGCCTGCCGACCAGCCCGCAGGCGACCGACTATCTCGGCGACGGGCGTTATCGAATCGAAGGGGTGAAATTCACCATGAGTGGCTGGTGGCAGTTGCATTTCGCCATCTCGGCCACCGCCGGCTCCGACACGGTGCTCTTCAACGTGGTGCTGTGAGCAGGACATGAGGCGGCTTTCGCGTTTTCTGGCGCTGGTGGTGGCCGTTGTCCTTGCCGGTTGCGGCAAACCGGATTTTACCGACGCCGAGAAGAAAACCATCGCCTCGCTGGCGCTGTCGGCGCTGCCGCCACTCAAGCCCGACACCACTAACCGGTTTGCCGACGTGCCGGCTGCCGCCGCACTCGGATCGACCCTGTTCTTCGATCAGGGCATGAGCGGTGACGGGTCGATATCCTGTTCGACATGCCACAAGATCGACCGCCAGTTCCAGGACGACCTGCCGCAAGCCGTCGGCGTCGGCCGTACCAGCCGGCGGACCATGCCGCTGGCCGGCGTCGCGCGCGATCCCTGGTTCTTCTGGGACGGCCGCCGCGACAGCCTGTGGGCGCAAGCGCTGACGCCGCTCGAAAACCCGCTGGAGCAGGCGGGAAACCGCACCGCCTACGCGCACTACATCAAGGCGCGCTTCGGCGAGCGCTATGAGCGCATCTTCGGGCCGCTGCCCGATCTTTCGGGCATGCCGTCGAATGCCAGCCCGCTTGGAAACGATGCCGAGAAGGCGGCCTGGAATGCGATGAGCGGCGCGCAGCGCAGCGCAATCGACGGCGTCTTTGCCAATATCGGCAAGGCGATCGCCGCCTTCGAACGCTCGATCGAGCCGGCGCCGACGCGTTTCGACCGTTTTGCGCTGGATCTCGTCACTGGCGCTGAGCCGAAAGGCCATGCGGTCTTTTCCAAGCAAGAAATCCTTGGGCTGAAACTGTTCATCGGCAAGGCCAATTGCGTGACCTGTCACAACGGCCCGCGCTTCACCGACAACAGCTTTCACAACACCGGCGTGCCACCCATTGCGGGCCTGCCGCCGGACCGCGGCCGCATCGATGCGGTGCGCCAAGTCGAAGCCGACCCGTTCAACTGTTTCGGCGCCTATCGCGATGGCGACGCCAGCGCCTGCGGCGAGTTGCGCTTCATGGTCAAGGATGGCCCGCAACTGATCCGCGCCTACAAGACGCCGTCGCTGCGCGGTGCGGCAACGCGGTCGCCCTACATGCATGCCGGGCAGTTTTCGTCGCTCGACGAGGTCGTGGCGCACTACGCCAAGGCTGCACCCAGCGTGGAGGGTACGTCCGAAGTTCATCCGCTGGGGCTGTCGGATCGTGAACGTGCGGCGCTGGTGGCTTTCCTGAAGACGCTTTCGGAGTGAGTTAGAGCCCGATCCATCCCGATGTATCGGGATGGGGCTCTACGTTTGACCATGATCTTGTCCGAAAACCGGCTTCCACTTTTCGGGATCATGGTCATCGATCCTTGACTGTCTCCATCGCCACGAAGGTCGAGGTCTGGGCGACGTGGGGCAGGGCCGAGATGCGTTCGCCGAGGACGCGGCGGTAGGCGGCGATGTCCCTGGTGCGGACTTTCAGCAGATAGTCGAAGCTCGACGCCATCATGTGGCACTGCTCGATTTCCGGCACGGCCTGCACGGATCGGTTGAAGGCATCGAGCGCGGCGGACCTGGTGTCGGACAATTTCACCTGGACGAATGCAACATGGCCTTCGCCCATGCGCTCGCGGTCGATGATCGCCTGGTAGCCCCTGATGTAGCCGTCCTTCTCCAGCCGCTTCACCCGCGCCTGCACCGGCGTTTTCGACAGGCCGACGTTTGCCGCCAGTTCTGACATCGAAAGCCGGCCATCGCTTGCCAGCGCCGCCAGGATATTCCTGTCGATGCGGTCCAATTGGTCTTCTGTCATCGAAAATGCAGTCCATATGTCGGTTTTGAGCTGCTACGATAGATCGAATGACCTGCAATGTCGATTTCTTCGGACCGATTGAAAATTCGCATCTGTGCTAGCTTCCACCATTCGGTCCGGTGACCGCCGGCCCGATCCCTTTGCTCGATCCATGGGACCGCCATGCCAGCGCTCGATGCCATCCGCCAGCAGATCCGCGCCAACTACCTGCCCGATGAAGACGAGGCCGTGAAGCGGCTTGCCGACGCGACGGCGCTCTCCGGGAAAGACCGCAAGGCGATCTCGGCCCGCGCCGCCGATCTGGTGCGGGCGGTGCGCGGTTCGTCCGATCCCCGGCTGATGGAAGTCTTCCTCTCGGCCTATGGTCTCTCCACCAAGGAAGGCGTCGCGCTGATGTGCCTAGCCGAGGCACTGTTGCGCGTGCCCGATACCGAAACGATGGACGACCTCATCGCCGACAAGATCGCGCCGCACGACTGGTCGGCGCATTCGGGCGGTTCGAGCTCCATCTTCGTCAACGCCTCGACTTGGGCGCTGATGCTGACCGGCCGCGTCCTCGATGAAGGCGAGGGCGGCATCGAGGGCACGCTGCGCTCTATGGTGCGGCGGTTGGGCGAACCGGTCATCCGCAAGGCGGTGGCCGCCGCCATGCGCGAGATGGGCGAGCAGTTCGTGCTCGGCCGCACCATCACGGAAGCCGTCAAGCGCGGCCGGCCGATGACGCAGAAGGGCTATCTCTATTCCTTCGACATGCTGGGCGAGGCGGCCCGCACCGAGGCCGACGCCTTGCGCTATCACAAGGCCTATGCCGACGCGATTTCGTCGCTCGATTCCGGCTCCAACGGTCCTGACATCAGGCAGAACCACGGCATTTCGGTCAAGCTTTCGGCGCTGCATCCTCGCTACGAGGTGGCGCAGAAGGAAGAGATGCTGCCTGTGATGGCCGAGCGGCTCTTGTCGCTGGCGCTTGCCGCGCGCCATTCGCGTATGGGCCTCAACATCGATGCCGAGGAGGCCGATCGCCTCGATCTGTCGCTCGACGTCATCGAGCGGGTGCTGGCCGAGCCGGAGCTCGCCGGCTGGAACGGCTTCGGCGTGGTGGTGCAGGCGTATGGGCCACGCGCGGCTTTCGCCATCGATTGGCTCTATGCGCTGGCCAGGAAATACGACCGCAACATCATGGTGCGGCTGGTCAAGGGTGCCTATTGGGACACCGAGATCAAGCGGGCGCAGACGCTCGGACTGTCAGGCTATCCCGTCTTCACCCGCAAGACCAACACCGACGTTTCCTACATGGCTTGCGCGAAAAAGCTGCTATCGATGACCGACCGCATCTATCCGCAATTCGCCACCCACAATGCCCACACCGTCGCCGCCATCTTGGCGATGGCGGATAATCGCGATTCCTTCGAGTTCCAGCGCCTGCACGGCATGGGCGAGGCGCTGCACGAGACGGTGCGCCGGTCCGAAGGCACGCGCTGCCGCATCTACGCGCCGGTCGGTGCGCATTCCGATCTGCTGGCCTATCTGGTCCGCCGGTTGCTGGAGAACGGCGCCAATTCCTCCTTCGTGCACCAGCTGACCGACGAGGACGTCGAGCCGGAGGACATTGCGCGCGATCCGCTCGAAACGGTCGAGAGCCAGGGTCCGGCCGCCAATCCGGCGATTGCCCGGCCTTCCGAGATTTTTGGGGCCGAGCGTCGCAATTCGAAAGGATTCGACATCACCGACACGGTGACGCTGGCGGCGATCGACAAGGCCAGGGCGGCCTTCGCTGGGCCGGATCGTTGGCATGCCAAGCCGATCACCCGTGCCGCCGGCTACGGCAAGCAGCGTCCCATAGTCAACCCAGCAAAGCCTTCCGAAGTGGTCGGTACGGTCAGCGAAGCCGCCGCCAAGCAAGTCGCGACCGCCGTGCGCTTTGCGGTGGAAGCGCAGCCGGCATGGGCAAAACGTTCCGTCGCCGAGCGCGCTGCCATCCTCAACCGTGCCGCCGATCTCTATGAAGCCAATGCCGTCGAGTTCTTTGCACTCGCCACCCGCGAGGCCGGCAAATCGCTGGCCGACGGCGTCGCCGAAGTGCGCGAGGCGGTCGACTTCCTGCGCTACTACGCCACCGAGGCGGCTAATGCGGAGGCGGGCACGCAAGCGCGCGGCGCCATCGTGTGCATTTCGCCGTGGAATTTCCCGCTCGCCATCTTCACCGGCCAGATCGCGGCCGCACTTGTCACCGGCAATTCGGTCATCGCCAAGCCGGCCGAGCAGACGCCGCTGATCGCCTTCCGGGCTGTCGAGCTGCTGCGCGGGGCCGGTGTGCCGGAAGACGTCATCCAGTTGCTCCCTGGCGACGGCCCATCGGTCGGCGGGCCGCTTACATCAGATCCGCGCATCGCCGGCGTCTGCTTTACCGGCTCGACCGAGGTCGCCAAGCTGATCGAGAAGCAACTGGCCGAGACGGCCGCGCCCAACGCCATGCTGATCGCCGAGACGGGCGGCCTCAACGCCATGATCGTTGATTCCACCGCGCTGCCCGAACAGGCGGTGCGTGACATCCTCGCCTCGGCTTTCCAGAGTGCCGGCCAGCGTTGCTCGGCACTGCGCGTGCTCTATGTGCAGAAGGACGTGGAGAAGAAGATGCTGGAGATGCTGAAGGGCGCCATGGAGGCGCTCAGCATCGGCGATCCCTGGCGGATTTCGACCGATGTCGGCCCTGTCATCGACGACGAAGCGCAAAGCTCGATCCGCGAGTACTGCACGAAAATGGGCCTGCAGGGCCGGCTGATCGCCAAGCTCGAGGCGCCGAAGGAAGGTCGCTTCGTCGCGCCGCATGTTTTCCGGGTCAAGGGTATCGAGGACATGGAGCGCGAGGTGTTCGGGCCGGTGCTGCATGTCGCTACGTTCGACGCCGACGAAATCGACGCGGTCATCGCCGCCATCAACCGCAAGGGCTATGGCCTGACCTTCGGCCTGCACACCCGCATCGAGGGTCGCGTCCAGCATTTCGTCGACGGCATTCATGCCGGCAACATCTACGTCAACCGCAACCAGATCGGCGCCGTGGTCGGCTCGCAGCCGTTTGGTGGCGAGGGGCTTTCAGGCACCGGGCCGAAGGCCGGCGGCCCGCACTATCTCAGGCGCTTCCGCAAGGGGCCGGAGGCCGGCACCCATTTGCAGGATGGCCATAAGGTCACGGCGACCGAACTTGCCGACAATCTGCCTGATCCCACACTTGGCGGCTGGTCGACGCGGCCCGACCGGATCGCCATTCTGAGGAAGCATCTGCGCGGCAAGGGTGCCGCGGCCATTGGTGCTGCCGCCGGCATCGATTTCGGCCAAGTCGACCTGCCCGGACCAACCGGCGAGGCCAACACGCTGTCGCTGTCGCCACGCGGACGGGTGCTGTGCCTTGGTCCCGATGGCGATACGCTGCTCGCGCAGACGATCCAGGCGCTCGCCGCCGGCAATGCGGTGCTGGCCGTGGCGCCCGGCGCACCGGCTGCCCTTTCCCCATTGACCGGCAAGGGCTTGCCGCTGGCCGCCATCGATGGTCGGCCGGATCCGGTCGAAGCACGCTCACTGCGCGTCGATGTCGTCGCCTTTTCGGGCACGCCGGAGGCTGCACGCATCGTGCGCAAGGTCATCGCCGACCGCTCCGGCCCGATCGTGCCGCTGGTCAGCGAGGTACTGAACCCGGCGGCCTATGCACATGAACGGGCTGTCTGCGTCGACACCACCGCCGCCGGCGGCAATGCGAGCCTGCTGGCCGGAGCTTGAGCCCGGCCAGTATTTAAGCGCCTTCGACGACCGAAAAACCTTCGAACTGGGGGTGACCGAGATAGTGGACCTTCGTCGTGCCGACATTTCGATGGGCGGCGCGGAAATTCTCCGACTTGGTCCAGGCGATGAAATCCTCGTGGCTCGCCCACACCGTGTGCGACGCAAACAGCGTGTAGCCTTCGGTCTCGTTGACCGGGCCACGCAGCAGGTGGAATTCCCGAAAACCCTTCATCTCAGCGAGGCTGGAATCGCGGTTCTTCCACACGGCTTCGAAATCGTTCTCCGAGCCGGTCTGCACCTTGAAGCGGTTCATGGCGATGTACATGGCGGTTCCTTTCGTGCGGATGTTGATGATTGGCGGCTGCAGCGTTTGTTCTGCGCACATTCAAAATGGGCCGATTTCGGTCTCGAACTCCAAATTTGCGCTTGCTGCCTGTGGTGGAATTGGAGGGAAGGGGGCTGCCTTGCGGACAATGCCAAGCGCCGCCTGATCGAAAGCCGCCGACCCTGAGGTCTCCAGGATGCGCAACTCGTTTATGTTGCCCTTCCTGCCTATGACGAATGTGACAACCGCATTGTTGCGTGCCGCCAGCTGTAGGGAAGGCGGGAGGGTGCGATTGACGCTGCCGAGTTTTCTAAAAACATCGCCGCGGTAATTGTCTTCCGCGGCCGTGCCTGCCTCTTTTTGCCTTTTGCCCTTGCTGGCTGCTTGCGCCGACCGGTCCTCGCCATTCGCCGTGCCGCGCTTCTCATCCGCCGTCTTTGAAGGGGCAGCTGCCGACGTTGGCCTGGCGCTGGGGATCGGTGGCTGCTCTGGAACGGCGACAGGCACTTCGGCGCTCTCGGCCTGCACGATCGGCTGCGCCGGCGTTTCGGCCTTGGGAGCCACGCTCTGGTCATCGGGGCGAGGGGCGCCGGCCACCAATATGTCGGGCGTCACCGTCTGCTGTTTGGCAGGTTCCGGCAAAGGCTTGAGCGGCTTTGCTGCGTCCTTCGCGGGTTGCGAAGGCTCTGTTGGCGGCGTTGGCTTGGGCGGCGTTGCCGGCTGTGGTTTGGCGGGTTGCGGGTTCGGCACCAGTGCAACGTTTATTGCCGTCGGGTCCTTGTCCAGCGCGCTGCCGACCACGTTGGTGCCCGACTGTTCACTGCCTTCCGGCTGCTCGGCATCTTGGAAACTGGAAGTCCCCGTAGGGGAGATCAGAAAGGCCGCTGCCACCGCGGCATGGAGCAGGCAGGAGACGACGATCGCCGCCGTCCACTTGCGGTTCCAGGCCGATGGCCGCGGTAGCGCGAGCGGCTCGGTTGGCTCTATCGCCAGCTCGGCGCTGGCTTCGGGGAGGGGACTGATATCCTGCATGTCTCGCCGCGAGACCTGCAGCGACAAGAGCAGAATTGTCAAATCAAGATCGTTCGCTCGCAGCGGCAGTCGGCAGTGGCCGGCAACTGGCCACGCCGCATTGTTTTGCAGGAATGCGGGATGCAGTCCCACCTTAGACTCCGAAAGCGATCCCGGTCTTGGTGTCCGTCTTCAGCTTGCGCATGCAGGCGTTCGGTTCGACGCCGGTACCGGTGCATTCGGTCGCGCTGTTGATCAGCACGCGGCTGACTTTCGAGCACTCGGTGCCGGCCAGATCGAAACGCGTCACCTTGGTCTTGCCCGCCGGCAATTCCTTGAAATCGAGCACGGTCAGCCGGTCGACGACGCCTGCCTCGTTGAACAAGGCGATCTCGAACGCAGCCTTGGACAGGTCGGCGCCGAGATTGTTGTTGACCACGAACGTCAGGCGGCAACCCTTGTCGGAAGGTTGCGCACCATTGAGTTCTAGGGTGAGTGCGGGGACCGGCGCGGACTCTTGTGCCCACGCCGGAACCATCGCAAGCGACATCGCCAGCATCGAGGTCAGCAGACGAAGGGATGTCATCAAGCTCGTCATGGTCATCAGCCTCCAAATCGCATCGTCGCCGCCAGCTTCAGGGTGACGCCGGGCTCGTAGGCCGCGAAGACCGGCTGCGGCGGCTGGCCGGCCGTGGTCAGGTTGAGCGGGTTGGCGTATTTGACATCGAACAGATTGTCGGCGCGGAAATCAATCTTCAAATTGTCCGTCGCCTGGTAGCTGGCAAAAGCATTGACCAGCGTGTAGTCCTCGGCGATCGGGTTGCCCTTGGGCTTGCCATTGTATTGCACTTCGCCGCCCACGGTTAGCTTGTCCTCGAGGAAGCGCAAGCCGAGCTGCGCGGTGACCTGGGATGAGGGGATGGTCAGCAGATCGGCCCGAACGTCCCTGTAGGAAATGGTATGACCATTGGTGATTGAGGCCGAAAGCCCGGCATAGCCCCATCCGGCATCATAGACGCCCTCAAGTTCCATGCCGTCGATCTTGGCCTTGGCAAAATTCTGGTACTGGAAGCATATCGGGATACCGGGTCCGCTCGGGCAGCCGGCTGTCGGGTCAAACCGCGACAGGGTAACGCCATCGATGTAGTCTTCGACATCGTTGTTGAAATAGGCTGCCTTGATGCGCAGCGCATCGTCGGCTTCGAGGATATCATTCTGCTTGTAGTTGACGCCGAATTCGACGGTCTTTCCGGTTTCCGGCCGCAGATTGGGATTGGGCAGGAACGGGAAGGTGACACCCGCCGGATGGCGACCGCTGATCAGTGTTTCCGACAGGGAGGGTGACCGGTATCCTTCCGCATAGGTGCCGTAGAATTGCAGGCCGGCAAGGCTGGCGCTGTCGAAAGGCGAGACGCCGACGGTGATGCGCGGCGACAACCGGTCCCCCGACGTTTCGTGTGTGTCATCCTTGAGGCTGTAATTGTCGTAACGCAGCCCGGCGATGACTTCGAGCCACTCCCAGGTGAGCTTGTCCTGGACATAGGCGCCGGAGACGTTCCGCTTACCGGAAGGCGTATAGAAGCTGTCGCCACCGGCCGTGCCGCCGGTCTCGACGTTATCGCCGGCCCAGTCGCCGCCATAGGTCAGTTCGTGCGCGATTCCCGCGGTCTCGAATCTGGACGTGTTCCAAATGTCGATGCTGGTCGTGCCGATGTCGAATGTCGATGTCGAGCCAGCCGGCAAAACAACTGGAAGGCCGGTGCTCGGATCAAACCGGTTGAGAGGCACGAGGCTGGTCAGATCGAGATTGGTCTTGTTGTAGGAGGTGTTGATATGGAGATCGAGCCAGCTCTTGTCCTCATCCGTAATGTTGTAGCGGGCGGTGAAGGTGTTCGACTTCAGGTCGACGTCATTGACCGGCACGCCGCCGCTGATCTCGTTCCAGCCGTCGCTCGAGCCGACCCAACCGAGCTTCAGTTCGCTGTTGTCGGTCGGGCGGATGGTGGTCTTGAGCAGACCGCTCAGCACATCGAAGCCGGTGCCCTTGACCGTGTCGCCACCGCCATCCTTGTAGTCGTCATAGTTGCGGTAGACGATGTTGCCGAGCACATCCCAGTTCTCGTTGAGGCGGTAGGCACCGGATGCGCTTGTTGTCCAGCCCTTGCCGTTGCTCTCATAGCGTCCCGTGACGGAGCCGGCCCATGTTTCTTCCGGCTTGAGGAAATCCCCGGCGTCCTTGGTATCGAAGAAGACAACGCCGCCGATGGCGCCCGAGCCGTAGGTGTTGGCGACAGGACCGCGGATCACGTCGACGGATTTGACGAGTTCGGGGTCGATGTAGAAGGTCGACTGCGTGCCGTGGTCTGAGCGCTGGAAATTCTGGCGCGCGCCGTCGACAATGACCGCGACGCGGCCGAAATCCTGCAAGCCGCGGATGTTGATGCTGGTGCTGACACGCCTGGCGTCGGCCTGCGCGGCGACGCCAGGCACGCCGAGCAGCATCTCGTTCGGCGTCGTCGCCATGCGGCGGTCGAGCTGTTCCTGGCCGACATGGCTGGTCGATGCCAGCGATTCGATCGCCGTCTCGCCGGTGCGGCTGATGACGAGGATCTTGTCGAGCAGCGTTGCGCCCGCTTGTGCCGCCTTTTCTTCGTCGGCCTTCTTCGTTTGATCTGTCTGCTGGTCCGCCGGCTGCGCCGCCTGCTGAGCGTTGGCCAGCTGCGCCGACAAGGCGATCGCCGCCACACTTGCCAGCAAAGCCGCTGCGCCGTTCGCCGCCGACCGGCCGCGCCATTCCCAAGTCACAAACCCCATGCCCCAACTCCAAAGTCCAGGTTTCATGCTGGCTGGCCCGGGGCTGGCTGGCATTTTTGATCATGTCCGGCGTCTTAAATGTTGACTCATTTAATCCGGTATTGCACTGACTAATAAACATGATTATTCAAGTCAAGAAATGAATCGGATTACGCAACGCCTAGCCAGACGCCCGGCACAGGAAAGGGATCGATCCAGATGAACACCCACAATCCCAACGATTTTCGCTATCGCGTCCGCCGTTCCGACGATGCCTCCGCCCGTTTCGACCGGGTTCCGCTGGCGGTACGAACCCTGTCCAGCAACACCCTGTTCCAGGGCGAGCACGAGATCGGCATCGAGCATCATGGCGCGCTCTATCGGCTGAAGATCACCCGCCAGGGCAAGCTCATTCTCAACAAGTAAGGCAAGGCCACAGGGACCAAGACATGGACCAGCGCGTAAAACCCGCCCCGCATGAAATCCGGCGGGCACGGACAGACAATCCGAAGACGCGCGAGCGTGATCTCGCCGCCCAGCTCGGCATTTCGGAGGCCGAGCTGGTCGCAGCCCACTGCGGCGACGGCGTCGTCCGTGTCGAGCCACGCGTCAACGATCTTTTGACCGGTCTCGAAGCCGTCGGCGAGGTCATGGCGCTCACCCGCAATGAAAGCGCGGTGCACGAGAAGATCGGCGTCTATGACAAAGTCGTCACCGGCAACCACAATGCCATGGTGCTTGGCGAAAACATCGACCTGCGCATCTTCCCGAAGGTCTGGGCACACGGCTTTGCCGTCGAGAAGCGAGACGGCGACGAAATCCGCCGCAGCCTGCAGTTTTTCGATGCGGCGGGCGAGACCGTGCACAAGGTGCATTTGCGTCCGGCCTCCAGCCTCTATGCCTATCAGAAACTGGTTGCCGCGCTCGAATCGTCCAATCAGGAGCCGACGGTCGACATTTCAGGACCACTCCCCGATGACGAGATCCATGGCGACGAAACGGCCGCCAACCTCGACGACCTGCGCGACCGCTGGAGCCGGCTCACCGACGTGCACCAGTTCTTCGGCATGCTGAAGACGCTGAAGCTCAGCCGCCGGCAGGCGGTCCGCCTGGTCGGGCAAGACTATGCCTGGCAGCTCGACAATGATGCCGCCCGTGCCATGTTTCATCACGCTGCGGAGGGCGAGATGCCGATCATGTGCTTTGTGGGAAACCGCGGCTGTATCCAGATCCATTCCGGTCCGATCAAGTCGATCAAGCCGATGGGGCCATGGATCAACGTGCTGGACGAAACCTTCCACCTGCATTTGCGGACCGACCACATCCAGGAGGTCTGGGCGGTGCGCAAGCCGACCAAGGACGGTCATGTCACCTCGCTTGAGGTCTATGACGTCGACGGCAAGATGTTCATCCAGTTCTTCGGCAAGCGTCATGAAGGCGAAAGCGAGCGGGACGACTGGCGCTTCCTGGCGGAAAACCTGCCGCGCATCCCAAGCCCGACCGCAGCCTGAGGAAAATGCGATGCGTTTTTTCCCAAGATTGTCGACCGTGCGCGGATCTATTTTCGGGTCGGTGATCGGTCTCTCCACGGCTGTTATCGCATTGCAATCCGCCAGCGCCATGGAAGGCACGGCCGTGTTTGCCGATCCTTCGAAAATCGTGGCCGTTGGCGGCTCGATCACCGAGATCGTCTATGCGCTCGGCGAGGAAAAGCATCTGGTGGCTCGCGATTCCACCAGCCGGTACCCAAAGGCGGCGCTTGAGCTGCCCGATGTCGGCTACATGCGCGCGCTGTCGCCGGAGGGGGTGCTGTCGGTTAACCCGACCGGCATCCTGGCGCTGCATGGCAGCGGTCCCAAGCAAGCCGTCGATGTCTTGAAGAAGACGAGCGTCCCGTTCATCGAAGTGCCCGAACACTATAGCCACGAAGGCATCCTCGAAAAGGTCCGTATCGTCGGCAAGGCGCTCGGCGTCGACGCCAAGGCCGAGGTGCTCGCCGGGGAGCTCGATGCCAAGCTTACGGCAGCCGAGAAGCAGACGGCGTCGATCAAGGAGCGCAAGCGCATCCTGTTCGTGCTGTCGATACAGGGCGGCAAGATCCTGGCGGCCGGCAGCGAGACCGCGGCCGACGGTATGGTCAAGCTGGCTGGCGGCGTCAACGCGGTCGAGGGCTTTTCCGGGTACAAGCAAATGTCCGACGAGGCGATCATAACCGCCAGACCGGACGTGATCCTGATGATGAGCAATGCCGGGCCTCCGGTGTCGGACGACGAACTGTTCGGCAATCCGTCGATCGCCTCGACGCCGGCCGGAACGGCGCGCAAGCTGATCCGCATCGACGGTGCCTATCTGCTCGGCTTCGGGCCACGCACGGCCGATGCCATCCACGACCTCGCTGTCTCGCTTTATGGCGGGCAGGTCACGGACTGAACGGGCGGATCATGGTCGATCAATCGATCGCCGGCCCGGTGATGGCAAGCGTATCCGAAGGCGACCGGTCGGGCCGCGCCCGCATCGTCATCCTTCTGCTGTGCCTGGGGCTCGCGGCTGCCATTTTTCTGTCGCTGACATCGGGGGCTTCGGACGCTTCGGCCGTCAACGTTATTGGCGACTGGCTGTTCGGCACAGTGCCTGACAACGCCGCGTTGAGCGCCCGCGATAGCCTGATCGTCTACGACATCCGCCTGCCGCGTATTATCCTCGGCATGCTGGTCGGCGCGGCGCTCGCGGTCTCCGGTGCGGTCATGCAGGGACTGTTCCGCAATCCGCTGGCCGACCCCGGCCTGATCGGCGTCTCGGCCGGCTCCAGCCTCGGCGCGGTTGCCGTCATCGTGCTCGGCGCCACAATATTGGCTCCGGTGACCGCCTTGCTCGGCACGCTTGCACTGCCGCTGGCGGCCTTCTGTGGCGGGCTCGCCACCACGCTGGTGCTTTATCAGGTCGCGACACGACGGGGGCAAACCTCGGTTGCCACAATGCTGCTCGCCGGCATCGCACTGGCTGCGCTCGCCATGGCGCTGACCGGCATCCTCATCTTCATGGCCGACGACCGCCAGTTGCGCGACCTGACCTTCTGGCAGCTCGGATCGCTCGGCGGGGCGACCTGGGCGAAGATCGCGTCGGTGGGGCCGATCATCGTGCTGGCGCTGGCGGCGATGCCGTTCCTGGCACGTGGACTCAACGCGCTGGCGCTTGGCGAGGCGACCGCCGGTCATCTCGGCATTCCGGTGCAGCGGCTGAAATACACGGCCATCATCGGCGTCTCCGCCGCGGTCGGCGCATCCGTCGCCGTCAGCGGCGGCATCGGCTTCGTCGGCATCGTGGTGCCGCATCTGCTGCGCCTGCTGATCGGTCCGGACAATCGCTATCTGCTGCCGGCGTCGGCGCTGCTCGGCGCCTCGCTGCTGCTGCTGGCCGATGCGGTCGCGCGTACCATCGTGGCGCCGGCCGAATTGCCGATCGGCATCGTCACCGCGATAGCAGGCGCGCCGTTCTTCCTTTGGATCCTGCTGCGCAAGCGCGGCATAGTCGACCTGTGAGGCTTGGATGATCGAGGCAAGGGACGTTTCGGTTGATATCGCCGGCAAGCCTATCGTCGCCGGTGTCGATTTCCACGCGCGGCCCGGCGAGATCGCTGCCATCGTCGGCCCCAATGGTTCGGGCAAGACGACCTTCCTCAAGGCAATTTCCGGCGAACTCGCCTACACCGGGCGTGTCGCGCTCAACGGCCACGATCTCTCGGCGATGAAGCCGGTCGAGACCGCGGTTCATCGGGCGGTGCTGCCGCAGGCGACGACGCTGTCGTTCCCGTTCACGGTGCGAGAGGTGGTCAAGCTTGGACTTGTCGGCGGCCGTTCGGGCGTCTTGCCGGGCGAGGATGCGCGGCTGCCGGAACGGGCGCTGGCACGTGTCGATCTCGACGGCTTTGCCGGACGTTTCTACCAGGAGCTTTCCGGCGGCGAGCAACAGCGCGTCCAACTCGCGCGCGTGCTGTGCCAGGTCTGGGCGCCGGTGCTTGAGGGCAAGCCGCGCTACCTTTTCCTCGACGAGCCGGTTTCCAGCCTCGACATCAAGCACCAGCTGATCATCATGAACATTGCCCGCGACTTCGCCAGAAGGGGCGGCGGCGTGGTCGCCATCCTGCACGACCTCAATCTGACGGCCATGTATGCCGACCGGATCTTCGTCATGCATCGCGGCCGGCTCGCCGCCACCGGGTCGCCGCGGGATGTGCTGAGCGATGACCTGATCGAAAAAGTGTTCGACTGCCGGCTAAAAGTCGGCGTCCTGCCGGCGGGGAACATGCCGTTCGTGCTGCCGCAATCTTCGGTCGGTTGATATTCAGGTGAGGCCGGCATTGCGCGCCAATTGTGGGCGCGCCAATTGTGGAAGTCGCCGCCGCCCCTCATTGCCCTGCCGGGCATTTCTCCCCGTAGAATGGGGAGAAAGACGCTCAGGCAGCTGGGGCGCGGCGCTCCATCAGCATGTCGATGCCGAGCAGGTTGCGCACATTCGGCCGCGCCGCCACCAGATCGGCGATCGTGTAGCGCTCCAGCACCGCGAAGAACGCGTTCAGCGCCTCGCGCAACGCCGAGTTCAGCGCACAGCTGTCGACAAGCGGGCATTCGGCGGCGTCGTTCTCGAAACACTCAGCCATGGCGAAGCTCTCTTCCGTCACGCGCACGACATCGAACAGGCTGATGGCTTCGGCGGCACGGCCAAGCTTGACGCCGCCATTCCTGCCTCGCACGGTCTGGACAAGGCCGTGCTCGACCAGGGGCTGCAGGATCTTGAACAGGAAAAGCTCCGACACCGAATACGCGGCCGCGATCTCCGGGATGCGGCTCAATCGGTCATCATTGGCCGCGCAATACATCAAGATGCGCATGGCATAATTGGTCTGGCGCGTAAGCCGCATTTTGTCCTCACAAGGTACTGGTGCGGTGCAACCACGCCAGATCTGGAAATTCTTGCTGATGCGGCTTTGACCCGAATTTCCGGATTCGCCACATTGGCTCGGGCGGAATATGGCCTATACCTTGGAATAATTCCAGACTAGCTTCGTGCGATAGATGAATTTTCTCCTCAACTTTGTGTGCGCAGCCGGAGAAGATGCCGGACGAAACCCGCTGTCGCGGGTATTTCGGCGCTCGGAACACTAAATAGGCTGAGATCGACGAGGAGCGGCTCACCCATGTCACAATCGGCTTCGCCCCTGGCGCCGGTCCGTTTCGATGCCGAAGCGGATGCCAAGCTTTCCGCGTTGCGGCGGACGAAATTCCTCGCGGCCGCCGCGCTGGCGCTTTGCGTGGCGGTGTTTGCGCTCGCCAAATCGTTCGAGCACATCCACCCGTGGCTCGGCTTCGTCGCTGCCTTTGCCGAGGCGGCGACCATCGGCGGGCTGGCCGACTGGTACGCGGTGGTGGCGCTGTTCAGGCGACCTCTGGGGCTGCCGATCCCGCACACCGCCATCATACCCGAGAACCAGAACCGCATCGCCGACAATCTCGGCCGCTTCATCGAGGTCAACTTCCTGGCGCCTGAACCGGTGCGCGAAAAGCTCGCCGAGGTGGATTTCTCGGCACTCGTCGCCGACTGGCTGGCCGATGCGGAGCGCGCCGCCGACCTGTCGCGCTTCGTCGTGCGGCTGGTGCCGCAGACGCTCGCCGCCGTCGAGCAATCCGGCCTGCGTGGCTTCGTCACCAGCCGCATGCTCGAACAGATCGAAAAGGTGCCGCTGGCGCCGCTCGCGGCCGAGCTGCTCTCCGCGCTCACCGACGACCGCCGCCACCAGAAACTGTTCGACGAGTTCACCAAGGTGATCGGCAGGTTCCTCAATGACGAACAGGCGCTGGCGACAATGCGCGAGAAGATCCGCGAGGAACTGCCGTCGCTGTTCAACCTGTTCCGCGCCGACGCCTATCTCCTGAAGAAGATCGTCGCCTCGGCCGGTTCGCTGCTCGACGAGGTGAGGGCCGATCCCGATCACCCGATGCGCGCCGAATTCGACCATTTCGCTCAAGGCTTCATCGAAAAGCTGAGGACATCGAAGCAATATGCCAAACGTGCCGAGAAGCTGAAGCGCGATTTCCTGGCCCGGCCGGAAGTCAGGGGACTGGCCGGCGACATGTGGGCAAGCCTCAGCCAGTTCATCGAGCAGGACGCCAAGGCGCCGAATTCGGTCATCCGCGCGCATCTTGCCAACATGTTCGTCGAGGTCGGGCGGCATCTTGCCGGCGATGCGCAGATCCGGGCCGACATGAACCAGGGGTTCGTGGTGGCGCTGGCGTCGTTCGTGGAGAGTCAGAAGAACGGCGTGTCGACATTCATCGCCGACCAGGTCAAGCGCTGGGACCTTGCCCAGCTGACGCGGCTGATCGAGATGAACATCGGCAAGGACCTGCAATACATCCGCTTCAACGGCATGATCATCGGCGGCCTCGCCGGTGTCGTGCTCTATGTGGCCGAGCGGCTGTTCCTCGTGAATTGATGCGCGGCCCGACTGGCGCTCATTCCTCCGCGTTCATGGACTCGCGGCATGCGAGTGCTATTCTCCCGCCGAGGGTGCCCGCATCATGCGGCAAAGGGGAGCAAACGAGCATGGCAAAACAACCGGAATCCGATTCCTTCATGGACATGTTCGGCAGGTTCGGCCGCGACCTGAAGGTGCCCAATGTCGATGTCGAGGCGATCCTCGCCCATCATCGCAAGAACATCGAAGCGCTGGAGAAATCGGCACGAGCCGGTGCCGCCGGCGCCACCTCGCTGTTGTCCCGGCAGCGCGAGATGCTGCAGGATACGCTGCGCGAGGTCACCGATATCGCGCAAAGCTACAGGGCGCCGGGCAATCCGCAGGAACTGATGGCCAAACAGACGGAGTTTGCCAGAAAGTCTTTCGAAGTCGCATTGAAGAATGCGGGCGAAGTGGCTGAACTGGTCAAGAAATCCGGCGCCGAATCGGTCGACATCCTGCGCACCCGCATCAAGGAGGCGATGGAGGAAATCCGCGCCGGCTACGAGAAGAAGTAGCGGATGTGGCCGGGGCCGGCTCATTGCTGCCGGCAGCGCCCTGAAGCCCGGAAAGCCCGATTTGACCTGCGACTGCGCCGGCGGCGTGGCACGATTGCGGCCGAAATCGACGGAACGGATTCGCGCAGAGCGAATTGACAGAGGCCGTCAGTTCGTGGTCCGGAGGCTCTGGAAGCGATCGGGAAACCAGGAATGAACGAAATACGGCCTAAAACGCCGCCTACCTACGAGCAGTTGAGGACGATGGCTGGGCTGGAACTCGGCGTGTCGGAGTGGACGACGGTCGACCAGAACCGCATCAACCAGTTCGCTGAATGCACCGGCGACCATCAATGGATTCATGTCGACCCTGAAAGGGCGCGGCGGCAAAGCCCGTTCCGCACGACGATCGCGCATGGCTATCTGACGCTGTCGATCATCGGCGCACTGGCGCTCGGCATGGGCATCGTGCCCGAGAATACGCAGGCCGCCTTCAATTATGGCTTCGACAAGGTACGCTTCCTGGCACCGGTCAAGGTCGGTGCCCGCATCAGACTGCGCATCACGCTGCTGTCCATGGAGGACAGGGGCCCCGGCCAGTATCTGATGAAGGCCGCCAACACGGTCGAGATCGAAGGCGAGGAAAAGCCTGCTTTGATGGCCGAAACGCTGGTCATGCTTTATGAACGCCGCAAGCGGGCAGGGGCGTGAGAGGCTGTTCACCTGGAGCGCAAAATCAGAGGTCTTGTGATACTTCCACCAGCCTCTGCCGCTTGAACTCGGCGCGGGCCGAGAGCAGTGCGAGGAACAGTGCAGCCAGCGCCAGCACCGTGGCCGTCTGAAATGTGACCTGCATTCCCCGTGCTGCGGCCTCGGAACTCAGAAGTCCAATGCCTTCCTGCCCTTTGGCCGATGCGACGGCGAATATGGCGCCCATCAACGAGGCGCCGGTGATCAGCCCGAGGTTGCGCGAAAGGTTGAGCAGGCCGGAAACGACGCCGCGCTGGCCGGCGCCGACACCGGTCATGACGGCTGCATTGTTGGATGTCTGGAACAGGGCATAGCCGATGCAGGTGACGGTGATCGCAACGACATAGCCGGCAATGCCGAATCTGATCACGGCGAGCGACAGCAGGAACGTGCCTGTCGCGAGGCTGAGCAGGCCTGCGACCATCATCCGGTGGGCGCCGAAGCGGTCGGCCAGGCGTCCGGCCACCAGCGCCGACAAGGTCGAGACGAGCGGCCCGGTCGACAGCGCGAGGCCGACCATTGCGGCATCGAGCCCAAGTCCTCGCGACAGGTAGAACGGGGCCACCACCAGGGTCGCCATCATCACCGTGGCGACAACGAGGCTCATGGCCAGACTGGCGCTCAGTTGGAGGTCGCGGAAGCTGGCAAGCTGGATCAAGGGGTTTTTCACTCTCGCCTGCGCGACGGCGAAGAGAAACACGCCGATGCCGGCAGCGATCAGCAGGCCGATGTTGAGTGCGCCGAAATTGCCTCTGCCCAGCGTCATGGCCAGTGCATAGGCGGCCAGCGTCAAGGCCAGCAAGGCGGTGCCCACGACATCGAACGTGCCTCGGTCGACCTGCTGCGCTGTCTTGCTGTGTGCCGGCAGGGCACGCCAGGCGAGAGCGAAGGTGAGCACACCCAGCGGGACATTGACGAGGAAGATCGCTCGCCAGCCGAAGCCGGCGATCAAAAGGCCGCCGAGCGAAGGGCCAAGTGTCGTGCCGATCGCGGACATGGCGCCGAGCAGGCCCATGGCGCTGCCAATTCTGTCTTTGGTCACGGTTTCGGCGACAAAGGCCAGCGTCAGCGCCATCATCAGCGCCGCGCCAAGTCCCTGCACGGCGCGTGCGGCGATCAGCAGCCACAGCGTCGGCGCCAGGCCGCAGAGCACCGATGCCGATGTGAACAGCGCGATGCCGGCAAGCAGCAACGGCCGGCGCCCGAACATGTCGGCCAGCCGACCGGCGCTGACGATCAGTGTGGTGATGGCGAGAAGATAGGCCAGAACAACCCATTGCACGGCCTGGAACGTCGCGCCGAAATTCTGCATCAGCGACGGCAGCCCGACGCTGGCAATGCTGGTTCCCAGCGACGACAGCAGCGTGGCGAGCGACAGGCTTGCCAGCGCCCAGCGGGCAGATTGGGTTTGTGGCTGCGCCGACACGTACTCATTTCGATTTTGCTCAGCGATTGCCACGGCGATCTCCTTCCATCAGTCCCACAACCGGAACTGCTGGAGATCTAGTTCCTTGGCCAATGTGGCGGAAGGCGCAGCATTTGCATCTTATTCGTGCGTTTGGCGCCATATCATGCCATGATCTGCCGATGACATCACCCGATCTCAACTTACTGTTCGCTCTCGACGTCCTGCTGACCGAAGGCAGCGTTGCGCGTGCCGCCAGCCGCCTGCGCCTCAGCCCCTCGGCGATGAGCCGGACGCTGGCGCGGCTGCGCGAGGCGACGGGCGATCCGCTGCTGGTTCGCGCCGGTCGAGGCCTGGTGGCGACGCCGCGTGCGGAAGAACTGCGACGACAGGCTGGTCGTGTCCTCCAGGATGCGGAGGCGCTGCTGCGTCCTGCCACCTTGCTCGATCTCCGGAGCCTGGACAGGGTCTTTACGCTGCGCACCAATGAGAGCTTCGTCGAAGAATTCGCACCTCGTCTCGTTGCCCGCATCCAGGCCGATGCGCCCGGCGTGCGGCTCCGCTTTGCACCGAAGTCCGATAGAGACGTCATGTCGCTGCGCGATGCGGCGATCGACCTGGACATAGGCGTCGCTGGCGAGACCGGACCGGAGGTGCGCATCCAGGCATTGCTTCGCGACTGCTTCATCGGCGCCGTGCGAATGGGCCATCCGTTGAGCGAGGGCGCGGTGACGCCAGAGCGCTATGCCGCAGGCGGGCACATCAGCGTTTCACGGCGTGGCCGCGAGAAAGGGCCGATCGACGAGGCTTTGAACCGGCTCGGGCTGCAGCGGACAATCGTGTGCATGGTGTCCGGGTTCTCGGCAGCCCTTGCCATGGCCCGCACATCAGACCTGATCGCCAGCGTTCCGGAGCGGCACACCGAGGGCGCACGCGTCGGCATGCACAGTTTTGCCCTGCCTGTTGCCACGGCTGGGGTCACCATCTCCATGCTGTGGCACCCGCGCCTGGATGCCGATCCGGCGCAACGCTGGCTGCGCGACTGCGTGCGGGAGATCTGCGCGGCGTCTCGCTGACAACGATGAGAAGCCTGCGCCAATCGCCCAGGCTTCTCATCCGTCCCGTTTATTCGGTTTGGCGTTTTCGCAAATATCTCAGCGCGCTCAGTGTGAGCGTCGCCATGACCGAACAGTAGCCCACCAATGGCCACGCCGTGTCTCCGCCGAGCACGATGACGAACAGCGTGCCGAGGGTGCCGACGACAAGACTCTGGATGCAGAAGTAGAGCGCGACGGCGGTTCCCGCGACATCGCCGAAGGCCTCGAGTGCGCCGTTCGCGGTGACCGAAACAGTGAAGACGATGCCCACGGCAATGATCCACATCGGGCCGACGAATGTCTCGAAGGACGGCGCCGCGAACAGTTGCCCGGCCGCCAGCAGAGCCGCGCCGAGCAGCAACATCGCCATGCCGCGCGCGACGCTGCCCGCGATGTCCCAGTGTGCAATGAACCTTTTGGCGAAGCGGGTGGTCACGATCATGACCAGTGCCGCGGTGGCAAAGGCAAGGCTGAAACCGAGTTGTGAAAAGCCGGCGCGATCCATGAGCACCCGTGGCGCTGTCGAAAAGAACACGAAGAAGGCGCCCATGGCGGCGCTGAAGCCGAGCGTATAGGTCCAGAAGGCTAAGCTGGAGAGAATGGGACGAAACGCCATTCGCCTGTCGTTGCCATTGATGGGCCGTGTTTCATGCCATCTCGGCCATGCGTTGAGGGTGGCGGCTACCGCCAGACCGCCGAGCGTCAGGAAGATCGCGCGCCAGCCGAGATTGTCGGCGATCAATGCACCGGCAACCGGCCCCAACGCCGGCACGAAGGCCAGCATCGAACTGAACAGGCCGTAGATGACGGCACTTTCAGGCCTCTGCGCATAAACGTCGCGAACCGTTGCAAAGGTCGCAACGAGAATGGCGGATACACCGATGGCCTGCACGACCCGCAAGGCGACGAACACCATGGCCAGCGAGGTGCAGGCGAGCAGGACGGAAGCGCCTGCAAATAAAAGCGCGCCGCCGATCAGCACCGGACGCCTGCCGATCCTGTCGGAAATCGGGCCGAAGACGATTTGGCCGAGCCCAAGACAGATCATGTAGAGGCTCAGCGTCAGCTGGATGACATCAGGCGATGTCTTGAGGATTCCCGGCATCGCCGGGACGATCGGGAGGTAGATATCCATGGCCAGCGAGGCCAGGATGTCGAAGGGCGCCATCAGCACCATGGCTGCTGGCAGGGAAGTGGTCCATGTCGGGTTTTTTGGACAAGGCATGATTGAACATCCGCTCAAATGGCTACATTTGGCGGCGATCTGCCGTTCTCACTGAAAATGGGAAATGACGGGCCGCCGCAACAACGAACTGCTGTTGCGGCCTACTTGTCTGCTGACTTGCTGGTTCCCATAACCACTATCCCGGAATGATTGCGCGGACATTCTCTCGAGTGCGCTCGCGGTTCCCTAGCAGCCGAAGGTTGCCCAGGCAACAGGATCAGCTTGATGGGCATCAACGCGCCATCGCAGCTTCGATCACCGTGAAAATCCGCTCGTCCGTGCATTGGGCGACGTTGAAGCGCAGGAAGCGGCTGGCCGTTCCGGACAGGCTGAATGCGTTGCCGGGCGCCAGCACGATGTTGTCGGCCAAAGCGCGGCGGGCCACTTCAGCCGCATCGACGCCATCCGGCAGGCTGCACCACAGGAACAGGCCGGCCGGCTGGTCGATCCAGGGTGAGATACCGATCGCCTTCAGACGAACGCTGGTCTCGCCCATGGCGCGGGCAAGCTTCGCGCGCAGCAAATCCATATGCTTGCGGTAGCTGCCGTCCTTGAGCAGCGTCAGCACCAGTTCGGCCGCGAGCCGGCCGCCGCCGAAGGTAGTGGCGATCTTGAGGTCGGTCAGGGGCTCGATCCAGTCGCGCGGTGCAGCGATGAAGCCGCAGCGAACCGACGCCGAAAGCGTTTTGGAGAAGCTGCCGATGTGGACAACGCGGTTGAGACCATCGAACGCCGCCAGCCTGGGGGCGGGCGCATGTTCGAAATCGGCGAAGATGTCGTCTTCGACGATGGTCAGATCCGATTGGTCGGCGAGCTTGAGCAGCCGATGGGCGGTGACTGGCGACAGCACCGCGCCGGTCGGGTTGTGGATGGCGGAATTGGTGATGTAGAGGCGCGGCCGGTGCTCGGCCAACGCTTGCGCGAACAGATCGATATCCGGCCCCGACGGCGTGTAGGGAACGCTGACGACCTTGGCCCGGTGGGCGCGCAACAGAGCGTGGAAGTTGAAGTAGCAGGGGTCGTCGACCAGCACGGTGTCGCCGGGCTCGATCAGGAACCGGCACAACAGGTCGATGGCCTGCGTGCCTGATTCCGTCAGCATGATCTGCTCGGGAGAGGCCTCGATGCCGTGCCCGGCCATACGCCGCGCCAGCAATTGCCGTAGCGGTGGCAGGCCGAGCGGCGTGCCGTAATCGGCCAGTGCGATATCGTCGGCACGCGCTACCGTGCGCAGTGCCCGGCGCAGACCTGCCTGCGGCATCCACGAGGCCGGCAGCCAGCCGCAGCCGGGTTTCAGCATGTCGTCGCCGGCCTCCAGGGACTGGCGTGAGATCCAGAGGGGGTCGACCGCGCGGTCGAGGCGGGGACCAATCTCGGCCAGCGACAGCGGCGCCAGCGATCCGGCGGCATAGAATCCGGAGCCCGGCCGCGAGCGGATCGCACCTTCGGCGGCGAGCCGCTCATAGGCTTCGACCACGGTGGATTTGGACACTCGCATGGATTTGGCAAAGGTGCGGATCGACGGCAATTGCGCTCCCGGCGTCAGGCTGCGCGCCGCGATCCGCTGGCGGATCGTCGCCATGACGCCTTCGACCAGCGTTCCGCTGCTCTCGCTTCCTGTTGTCTGTTTGTCCATCCGTACTGCTCTTCTAAGCATGACAGTTGTGTGTAATTGTACCGCATTGTCTCTGGCGATACTACCGGCTCCGCGCGATACGGAGCCGACAAACGGAGCATACGATGGACAAGACCGCGAGCGGCTGGATGAATGGATTCATCGGCGTGTTGATCTTCAGCGGCTCGCTGCCGGCAACGCGCGTGGCGGTCAGGGATTTCGATCCGACATTCCTGACTTCGGCCCGAGCGGCGATTGCCGGACTGCTTGGCCTGGCACTGCTGCTCCTGTTTCGGCAAAAGCGTCCGGAGCGCGGCGACCTGCTGTCGCTGGTGATCGTCGCGCTTGGCGTGGTGGTCGGCTTTCCCTTGCTGACCGCACTGGCGCTCAAGCACGTAACCACGGCCCATTCCATCATCTTCGTCGGCCTGCTGCCGCTGGCCACTGCGATTTTCGGCGTGCTGCGCGGCGGCGATCGGCCGCGCCCGGCGTTCTGGCTGTTTTCATGCATCGGCAGCGCGCTGGTCGCGGGTTTTGCCCTGACGCAGGGCGTGACGGCCTCGCCGGTGGGTGATGGTTTGATGCTGGCCGCCATCATCGCCTGCGGTCTGGGCTATGCCGAGGGTGCCGCGCTGTCACGCAAGCTTGGCGGCTGGCAAGTGATCTGCTGGGCGCTGGTGCTGTCGCTGCCGATCATGCTGGTGCTGACGCTGATGACCATGCCGCCGTCGTTCGACGGCGTCGGCGTCAGTGCGTGGATAGGGCTTGCCTATGTCTCGCTGTTCAGCATGCTGATCGGCTTCGTGTTCTGGTATCGCGGGCTGGCGCAAGGCGGCATCGCCGCGGTCGGGCAGTTGCAGCTGCTGCAGCCATTTTTCGGACTGGCACTGGCAGCGACGCTGCTGCACGAGCAGGTCAGCCCGCTGATGGTGGTCGTCACGCTTGGCGTCGTGCTTTGCGTCGTCGGCGCCAAGCGATTCGCGAAGCAGGAATTGCCACGACGCGCGATCGCCTGACGACGGTACCGTCCTGGCCTAAAACTTCGTGACCACCCCAATACCAATGCCCTCGAAGCCGCCCATCGCCATCAGGGCCGCGGGCGCCTCGTCGAGGCTGATCCTCTTGCCGACCAGCAGTTCGGGCTTCAGCTTGCCGTTGCGGATCATGTCCATCATCGCCTGGTAGCGGTAGGCCTGCATGCCGTGGCTGCCGAGGATTTCGAGTTCAAAGGCGATCACCTTGTCCATCGGCACCTGCGGCCGGGCATGCTCGCCCAGCATCAGGCCGACCTGCACATGGCGGCCGCGCCGGCGCAGATTGGATATCGAATTGAACGAGGTGGTGGGGTGGCCGAGCGCGTCCATCGACATGTGCGCGCCGCCATTGGTGATCTGCTTGACCGCCTTGACCACGTTCGGTGTCGTGGATGCATTGATGGTGGCGACGGCGCCGATCTTTTTGGCGAAATCCAGTTTCTCGTCGGTGAGATCGATGGCGATGACATTGGCGCCCATTGAACTGGCGATCATGATCGCCGACAGGCCGACGCCGCCGCAGCCATGCACCGCGACCCATTCGCCCGGCTTCACCCGGCCCTGGTCGACGATGGCTCGAAACGAGGTGACGAAGCGGCAGCCGAGGCTGGCGGCGGTGGCGAATTCCATCTCGTCGGGCAAGCGCACGAGATTGGTATCGGCGTGTTCGATGGCGACATATTCGGCGAACGAGCCCCAGCCGGTGAAGCCAGGCTGTGTCTGGTGTTCGCAGACCTGGTGATTGCCCGAATTGCACTCGAAGCAGCGGCCGCAGCCGACGGCGAACGGCACGGTGACGGGCTCGCCGGCTTTCCAGCGGGTGACCTGCTTGCCGGCGGCAACAACGACGCCGGCCAGCTCGTGGCCCGGCACATGCGGCAGCGTGATGCCGTCGTCATGACCCATCCAGCCATGCCAGTCGCTGCGGCACAGACCGGTCGCCTCGACCTTGATGACGACGCCATCAGCGGCCGGCTTCGGATCAGGAACGGTCTGGATCCTCGGCGCTTCGCCGAATTTCTCGAAGACGACGGCTTTCATCGGTCACTCCACCCTCTGTGCTGCAGGAAACGATAGCCGATTCCCTGTCTGGTCGAGCAGAAATCGATTCCGCCAGGCCTGTTGGCAGGCAGCAGCTCTTAACCGGTTCCGCGGTTGCGAAAGTCGGCAAGCCGGGTTTCGCCGGGGGCAAGCTGCCGCCCGTCCTCGGCATGTACTTCCAGTCGCTTGATCGGCCGGCTGGTGAGATTGTCGACCATGAAGGTATAGGGTTCGCCCGGTCCGGCGAAGTAGGTCTCGCCCCATTGCCGCAGGGCAACCAGGACATAGAACAGGCCGCGTCCCTTTTGCGTCAGCACATATTCATGATGCGCGCTGCCGTCGGGTGCCGGGACCGTTTCGAGGATGCCATGCGCGACGAGATTGCGCAGCCGCGACGACAGGATGTTCTTGGCGACGCCGAGGCTCTTCTGGAATTCGCCGAAGCGCCGCAAGCCGTCGAAGGCGTCACGCACGATGAGCAGCGACCACCAGTCGCCAATCGCGTCCAGTGGTCGCGCTATGAAGCAATCCGCTTCGTGGTGGCTCGTTCGTTTCACCATGGCAGTCGTCGGTCCAATGCTCTAATTTCGGTTGCAACATAAAACTGTTCCGCCTATCCAGCAAGAGGTTTCAAGTTGAAACCTTTTGTGGAGAGAGACATGAACATGCAGGTGGCGAACAGCGGTGCAACAAGCCTCGAGCAATCCGATGGGCCGCATCGGGTGGCGCCGCCGCCTACGGGATTGTCACGATTGACCGCGCTGATCTTCGCCATCGCCTGCGGCCTGAGCGTCGCCAATATCTATTTCGCTCATCCGCTGCTCGACGCCATAGCGCATGATTTTGCTATCGCGCCGGCCTCGGTCGGCATCGTGGTGACGGTCACGCAGATCGGCTATGGGCTCGGCCTGTTCTTCATCGTGCCGCTGGGCGACCTGTTCGATCGCCGCAAGCTGATTGCCGGGCAGGCGATTCTGTCTGCCGTGGCGCTGGTGGCGGTCGGGATCGCGCCCAACGCGGCGATGCTGCTGGCGAGCCTCGCGGTCGTCGGGCTGCTGGCGGTGGTGGTGCAGGTGCTGGTCGCCTTCGCTGCCGACCTCGCTGTAGCATCGGAGCGGGGGCGGGCGGTCGGCACCGTCACCAGCGGCGTCATCCTGGGCATCCTGCTTGCCCGCTTCGCTTCGGGGGTCGTCGCCGATTTCGCCGGCTGGCGCTGGGTTTATCTTGTCTCGGCCATGTTGACGCTCGTCATGGCGATGGTTCTCTACCTGATCCTGCCGCGCCACGAGGCGGAGCGGCCACGCACATCCTATCCACGCCTGCTCGCTTCGGTGCTGCTGCTGTTCGCGCAGGAGCCGCTGCTGCGCGTGCGGGCGGTGCTGGCCATGCTGATCTTCGCCAGCTTCAACGTGCTGTGGGCGCCGCTGGTACTGCCGTTCAGCGTCGCGCCATTTTCACTTTCGCATACCGAGATCGGGCTTTTCGGCCTTGCGGGCGTCGCCGGCGCGCTCGGTGCGCGCTGGACCGGCGGCCTCGTCGATCGTGGATGCGGCCAGTTGGTCACCGGCCTCAGCCTGCTGCTGATGATGGCGGCTTGGCTGCCGATCGCCTTCATGGGCATGTCTCTGTGGTTGCTCGTCGCCGGCATAGTCATGCTGGATCTGGCGATCCAGGCCGTCCACGTCACCAACCAGAGCCTGATCTTCGCCCGGCGGCCGGATGCGCGCAGCCGACTGGTTGGCGGCTACATGATCTTCTACTCGGTCGGCAGCGCCCTGGGCTCCATCGCCTCGACCATGGCTTATGGTGCAATGGGCTGGAATGGCGTCTGTGTGCTTGGCGCCGGCATCGGCCTGTTGGCGCTGCTGTTCTGGGCGTTGACGCTGCGCGTCGGCAGATAAGCCTATGGCCACGGCGCGGTGTCGAGAAGCGGCTGCCAGGCTCGGAACCAGTCGCTCGCCTCGGCCTGCCACGGCCAGATGCCGTCCACAGTGGGATAGATCAGCTGGAGAACACCGAAATCCAGGCCGTCGTAGAACCAGAGGTCCCAGCCGAAATGCTCGCGATAGTGTTCGATATGAACGGCGCCGAATTGACAGTCGAAACCTTCGATAAAACCGGACGATCGCTGCCCTGGTTGGAAAACCTCGCCGGAGCGGACGCGGCTGCAATACTCGTTGATGATGAACTGGGAGATTTCCGGCTTCAGGCCGATGACGATGAGTTCCGGCGCCTTGAAGTTGTGCTCTATTCCAACCGAATAGGTGAAAGGCGGATCGTCGCCTTCCTCCAGCACATGCAAGATGTGGCAGCCATAAGCCTCTATATCGGCCAGCGCCTTGGCTTCACCTGGGTCGGTGGCTTTTCTACTCGGCATCGATCTGGTTCCGGGGCGCGGCTTTCTGGAAGGCCGGCAGCGCCATGCAGGCGGCATTGATGCGCGCGATCGTCGGGTAGGGGGTCAAGTCGACGCCGAAGCGGGCGTTGCTGGCAATCTGCGCGGCGAGGCAGATGTCGGCCAGGCCCGGCGCGTCGCCATGGCAGAATGTACCCCTCTCCGCCGCCGACGCCATGATCTTTTCAAGCGGCTGAAAGCCCTCGTTCACCCAATGGCGGAACCAGTTGGCGATGTCTTCGTCGCCGGCGCCGAACAGCGTGCGCAGCGAGGTCAGCACGCGCAGATTGTTCACCGGGTGGATGTCGCAGGCGATCATCTGCGCCAGCATTCTCACGCGTGCCCGGCCGGCCGGGTCCTTCGGCAGCAGCGGTGGTTCCGGTTTGGTCTCGTCGAGGAACTCGATGATCGCCAGCGATTGCGTCAGCAGCGTGCCGTCGCCGAGCACCAGCGCCGGCACCAGGCCTTGCGGATTGACCGCGAGATAGGCTGGTTCCAGATGTTCGCCATGGCGCAGATGATGCGGGACATAGTCGTAGCTCAGCCCCTTCATCTCCAGCGCGATCCGCACCCGGTAGGAGGTGGAGGAACGGTAGTAATTATGCAGGACGAGGCCGCTCATGCGCTCACTTCGGCTGGCCGATGGTCACTTCGATGGTGCCGATGCCGTCGACGCCGCCGGTCATCGTGTCGCCGGGGCCAACCGCGCCGACGCCTGCCGGCGTACCGGTGAAGATCAGGTCGCCGGGCTCGAGCTCCATCGCCTCGCTGCAGATCGACACGATATCCGATATTGGCCAGATCAGTTCAGCGAGGTCGGCATCCTGCCTGACCTTGCCGTTGACGGCGAGCCAGATGCGGCCCTTCTGTGGGTGGCCGGATTTCGCCGCGGGGATCAGCGGGCCGCAAGGCGCGGAGCGGTCGAAGGCCTTCGACCAGTCCCACGGACGGGCGGCCTTCTTGGCCTCGTCCTGCAGATCGCGGCGAGTGAGGTCGATGCCGACGCCGTAGCCCCAGACGTGGTCCAGCGCCTTGTCGCGGGCAATGCGGAAGCCGGCTTTGCCGATCGCAGCCACCAATTCGATCTCGTGGTGTAGATCGGCCGTCAGCGGCGGGTAGGGGATAGCGGTGCCGGAATCGACCACCGCGTCGGCCGGCTTGGTAAAGAAGAAGGGCGGATCACGCTCGTCATTGCCGAATTCGCGGGCATGCGCCGCGTAGTTGCGGCCGACGCAGTAGATACGGCGCACCGCGAAACGATCGGACGAGCCCGCAATGGCCACCGATGCGGTTGCGGGCAAGGGAAGGACGAATTCTGTCATGTGGGTCTCTGCTTGGTTGCCGGAACATTCGACCGATTTGGGGGCCTGGACAAGGCGATTTGGTCGAGAAAGTGCCGGCGGCACTTTCCGCCGGAGATGGCGATATACTATTTGGCAATAATCTGGCCATGCTGACGAGGCTATTCTAATCGCCCACGAACTGAAATGAACCCCTATGACCGCAACCCACGATCGCGCCCGGTTCCTGATCATCGACGATCACCCGCTGTTTCGCGAGGCGCTGCACAGCGCCGTGCAGATGGCCTACCCGGAAGTCGACACCGTGGAGGCGCGCTCGATCACCGAGGCGCTGGACCTTCTGGCCGGCGCCAAGCCGTTCGATCTCGCGCTGCTCGACCTCAACATGCCCGACGTGCATGGCTTTGAAGGCCTGCTGCAGCTCCGGACCCGCTATCCGCGCCTGCCGGTGGTCATCGTCTCGGGCTATGAGGAGCCGAAGATCATTTCCGAGGCGCTGTCCTATGGTGTCGCCGGCTTTATCCCGAAATCGGCGCGCAAGAGCGACCTCGCCGCCGCCATACGCTCGGTGATGGAAGGCGCGATCTATGTGCCGGAAACTTATGAAGGCCGCACACCCGACGCTGAAAGCGTCGACCGCGCCGACATGGTGCAGCGCCTGTCGACGCTGACGCCCCAGCAACTGCGCGTGCTGCAGATGCTGCGCCAGGGCCTGCTCAACAAGCAGATCGCCTACGAGCTGCAGGTGGGAGAGACCACCGTGAAAGCGCATGTCTCGGAGATATTGCGCAAGCTCAATGTCTACAGCCGCACGCAGGCGGTGATCGAGGTTTCGAAGCTGGACAATGCGGAGCTGTTTCGGGATCAGGCTGGGTTTTGAGGCTCGCCGTCCCTCATCCAAGTAGGGTTGTCACCACCACGCTCAACACTGGCTGGGCGAACGTGGTAAAAGTGCACTGTCACCGTAATTCGAAAATCGCAACAATTTCGGCCTCTACATCTATTGGTACAGTAGCTCATCCCTCGCCGCATATGCAGCCATCGTTTCTCTAAATAGTCTTATCATACCAAACGCGCCGATAACCATTTGAGCAGCGCCTCGCCTTCCTTTCAGTTTCTCCATTAATATATCCCTCTTCGCAAGAATGTGGCCTTGAGATGCAGCGCTTTTTAGAAATATTTCAGCATCCGGATCAGTCGGTTCATTTTTCTGTATCAAGCGATAGCACCAGTAGGCGGCGGACGGGTTCCGGGTGGAGATTTTTTTAAACAGCTCTAAAGATTCAATATTGTCGCCAATTCTTTGTTTCAACCCAGCAATTCTATAAGTTGCCATTTCGATTCCGCCACTTTCTGCAATCGAATAGTAACTTACCGCCAGATCATCATCGTGACAATCGGTATTACTGTCATAAACTATCCCCAGAGAATACGCCGCCGCCGCTTTCTTGCTCTCATAGTTCATTGCGTCTAAGAGAATTGATATTGCTTTCTCCACTTCACCCTTGTGGAGGGCTTCCTTGGCTTGAACTAAATGCGTGTCGTCATCGGACATAGGTAGCTCCTCTTTCAATCATCACCTTTGCGCTATCAAATGCGTTGACAGTATGCACTATCGGCCGGGAGGACATATTAAGAGTGCACTGTCACCGTAATTGCCGGATCTCACAGTCGCGCCTGGACGATGCCCCTCATAATCACGGCACCGCGTCAGCGCGCATGAGCGTTACCTTCCTTATCCCATCTGCCGTGCCGCTTTTTATGGGGACGCCAAAATTATCAAGCACGTCCTTGCGACTGGATGAAAAGGAATGTCCAAGAGGTCTCGATCCAAATTGTCAAACTACTGCGTGCGGATACGTAATGTATGCGGACTTCCGGAAGATCATCGTCAACTTTTTTTCGGAATTTCCAATATTTAAACGGTGGCGATCTCAAAAGTGACGCCTCCGTCTTTCCAAGTAGTTAAGCATCGAATTGGTTATTGTCTAAGCCAGCAAATGTGCCAGCAGCGCCCTTAGCTGTGCCGGCTTCAGCGGCTTGCGCATCAGTTCGATGCCGCCGGAGCGGGCGGCTTTGGCGACCGCTTCCGAACTGTCGGCGGTGACGATCAGCGCCGGCACGGCGCGGCCGAGATAATCGCGGACTTCGGCGATGGTCGTGGTGCCGAGATCGCCGCCGTCGAGATGCTGGTCGGCAATGACGATGTCGGGCACCCAGTCGGTGTCGCCAAGCATGTCGAGCGCATCGTCGGTCGAGGTCGCGGCCCGCACCAGGCATTGCCAGCGTTCGAGCAGGAAGGTCATGGCCTGCAGCACTTCGATATCGTTCTCGACCAGCAGCACCTTGGTGCCGAACAGGCCATAGCCGCGCGGCCGTTCCATATCGGCAACGCTAGCGATGGCATCGGCTGGCGCACCGATGCCGACGGGAACATCGATGTGGAAGATCGTGCCGCGTCCGACCTTCGACGAGAATGTCACGGGATGGCCGAGCGCGCTGGCCATGCGGCGCACGATGGCAAGCCCGAGCCCGAGACCGCCACCGTCCAGTTCGGCATTGGCCGGCGAGGTGCCGCGATGGAACTCCTCGAATACCGCCTCGCGCTGGTCGTCGGGAATGCCGCAGCCCGTATCGGCGACGTCGATGCGGATGGTGTCGCCGCGATGTCTGGTGCCGACAAGCACGCCGCCCGAGCGTGTATAGCCCAGCGCGTTGGAAAGAATGTTCTGCAGGATGCGGCGCAGCAGCGTGCGGTCGGAGCGGACCACCGCATGGACCGGCCGGAATTTCAGCGACAGGCCTTTCATCTCCGCCACCGGCAGGAAATCCGAGCGAAGCGACGAGAACAGCGCCTCCAGGCTGACATCGCTTATGTCGGGCTGCACCACGCCGGCATCGAGCTTGGAGATGTCGAGCAGGGTTCGCAGCAGGTCCTCCATCGTTTCCAGCGAGCGCTCGACCTGCCGCACCAGTTTCTTGCCCTCGTCACTGGTCTGAACTTCGGCGAGCGCCGAAACCGAGAGATGGGCCGCGTTCAGCGGCTGCAGCACGTCGTGGCTGGCAGCGGCGAGGAAACGGGTTTTCGACAGGTTCGCCAGTTCGGCGTTTTCCTTGGCGGCGCTGAGGTCGATGTTCGACTGCTCCAGCCGGCGCAAGGTCGAGTGCAGTTCCTCGGTGCGGGTGCGCACCCGGTTTTCCAGCGAAATCGCGGTCTGGAACAGCGAAAAGGCGTTGCCTTGCTGGTCCATAGAGCGCTCGACGCGGCTGACCAGTGCCGCGTTGATCTTCTTCAGCTTTTCAAGATCGTTTATGTCCCTCAGCGGCATCTTGTTGCGCCGTCCTATTCCGCCGCCTGGCGCTCGCCGAAGGCGATGCCGGTAAAAGTCTGATTCAGATGCATCGACCGGTACTGTTCGCCATAGGTGCCGAAGCCGATGACATTGTTGACCCGGTAGAGTTCCGAAATCTCGCGAAACACCTGCCGATTGCGCGCGTCGAGCCGGCGCAGCACGCAGTCGAAGCCGAGGATCATGTCGATGCCGCCAAGCCTCTCCTCGACATCGCGCAGGGCGGCGCGCGTCGATTCGACCATGTCCTTTGGTTGGGCGATCGACAGCACGACGCCATCGTCTATGGCGCAGAAGAACGACAGCGAGCCGTCGGCATGCATCTTCTGGATCGATCGGCAATAATATTGGCCGCCCACCTTCACCACCACGGGATGCGAGGCGAAGCTCAGTGGCGTCAGCATCTGCGCGACGATGCCGACGGACGCGGCATATTCCTGCGCTGCATTGGTGGCGTTGAATTCGCGCACGATGCGGTGATCGGGATCGGAAGCCGTCACCACCAGTTTTTCATCGGTGGGAACGAAGTTGTCGGTCTTGAAGACATGGAAGGGAATTTCGGTCGATATCAGCACGATGATGGCGCTGTCGGAGGTGACCTTGCCGTTCGAGATCAGGCGCGTCGTCTCGAATTTCAGATCGTCGCCGGCGGAGCCGCCAAGCAGCGGTATGTCATCGAGGCCCCAGTGGATGGCTGAACTCACCGCTTCTTCGGCATAAGAGAGCCCGTCGATGAAGCAGAGCGCGAAAGTGCCTTTGGTCCGATCGCAACCGAGGCGCGCGCGCAGCGATCGCCGCAGGGTCTCCACCTCGCCGGTGATCCTGTCCATACCCGACGAGGACAGATTTTCGACCATCACGCTAACGGCGGTGAACGCGGTGGACGGAAGCAGCATGGCCAGCACATGACCATCCTCGAGACCTTGCGGCGTGATCTCGCCGGCAGTCGAACAGCCGGCGTGGTGGAGCGCCGGTGCGTGGGTCATGAGCGCCTGGGAAAGGGCGCTGGCTTCGACTAGGCTCTGGGAAAAGAACAGCAGGGCAAAGCCTGCGTCGATGGCGGCTGCTTCCAGTGCGATCGCCTTGGCGAACGCCTCCATGTCGGGCTCGTCCGTGGTGAGCGCCGACAGGCCGCATGCATAGCGCGTCTGTGAATTGGCCAGCGATGTTCTCCGCATTTCCTCCGACGCTTTTTTGTGCGCGGCTGTTTTTAAATGCTTCTGGCGCGCGGGCGTCGACCGACATTGTTGCCTTCAATCGGCGGTTTGGCAATGGGGCCACCGGCACCGCATGTTTGGGCGCGGCCATGACCGAAAGTACAATGTTCCGCGTTTGCGACGTGCTGTTTTTTGTCCGATGTGCGGTGTACGAATAATGCACCACCGAAGCGCGAATACCGCGTCGGCAGCGTGGATACCAAGGTTGATACCCAGGGAGGGACCATGTCGGACGTTTCGTTGATGGTGAACGGAAAGCGGGTCAGCGGTGCTGCCGAGGACCGAACACTTCTGGTTCACTTCCTACGGGAAAATCTCGGTCTTACCGGCACGCATGTCGGTTGCGACACCTCGCAATGCGGTGCCTGCGTCGTCCACGTTGATGGCAAGGCGGTCAAATCCTGTACGATGCTTGCGGTGCAGGCCTCCGGCTCCACCGTGTTGACGATCGAGGGCCTGGCCAATGGCGCCGACCTGCATCCGGTGCAGGCCGCCTTCAAGGAACATCACGGGCTGCAGTGCGGCTTCTGCACGCCGGGCATGATCATGACGGCGACCGACATGATCAGCCGCCACCCCGAAGGGCTCGACGAGGCGACGGTGCGCGCCGAGCTCGACGGCAACATCTGCCGCTGTACCGGCTACCACAACATCGTCAAGGCGATCCTCGCCGCATCGACGACGATGAAGGGGTCGAAGGGTAAGGCGAAACAAGCTGCTTAGGCAAGGGAATAAGGGAGTAGGGCAGTAGGGGAGTAGGGCAAAAAGGCCAACGCAACGAGGCCTCTTTTTCCCTACTCCCTTACTCCCCTACTGCCCTACTCCCATAAATTCCGGAGGAATTTCTGATGGGCATTGAAGGTGTTGGCGCTCGGGTCGCGCGCAAGGAAGACAAACGGTTCATCACGGGCGCCGGCCGCTATGTCGACGACATGGTGGTTCCCGGCATGAAGCACGCCGCGTTCGTGCGCAGTCCGCACGCGCATGCGCAGATCAAGAAGATCGATGTGAAGAAGGCCCAGGGCATGCCCGGGGTCATCGGCGTGCTGACCGGCAAGGAACTCAAGGCCGACGGCATCGGCAATCTCATCTGTGGCTGGATGATCCACTCCAAGGACGGCTCGCCGATGAAGATGGGGGCATGGTCGCCACTGGCGTTCGACCGGGTCCGTTATGTCGGCGACGCCGTCGTCATCGTCGTCGCCGAGACCAAGGGGCAGGCGCGTGATGCCGCCGAGGCGGTCGAGATCACCTACAAGGAGTTGAAGGCCGTCGTCGATGCCTCCAAGGCGATGGACAAGGGTGCGCCGCAGATCCACCCCGAAGCCGACAACAATCTGATCTTCGACTGGGACATCGGCAATGCCGACGACACCGCGGCGGCCTTCGGGAAGGCGGCCCATGTCGTCAAGATGGACATCATCAACAACCGGCTGGTGCCCAACGCCATGGAGCCGCGCGCCGCACTTGGCCATTACGACAAGGCCGAGGATCACTATACCTGCTGGACGACCTCGCAGAATCCGCATGTGGCGCGGCTGGTGATGAGCGCCTTCTACAATGTCGCGCCGGAAAACAAGCTGCGCGTGATCGCGCCCGATGTCGGCGGCGGCTTCGGCTCGAAGATCTACATCTATCCCGAAGAGATCGTCTGCCTGTGGGCGTCAAAGAAGACCGGCGTGCCGGTCAAATGGGTGGCCGACCGGACCGAAAGTTTTCTGACCGACGCGCATGGCCGCGACCATCACACCCATGCTGAAATGGCCTTCGACAAGGACCACAGGATCCTCGGCCTGAAGGTGGAAACCCAAGCCAATCTTGGCGCCTATATGTCGCTGTTTTCATCGGCGACGCCGACCTATCTCTATGCGACGCTGCTGTCGGGCCAGTACAACATCCCGGCCATCCACGCCAATGTGAAGGCGATCTACACCAACACCGCGCCCGTCGATGCCTATCGCGGGGCGGGGCGGCCGGAAGCGACCTTCGTCATGGAGCGCATGATGGAGACGGCGGCCCGCCAGTTCGGCGTTTCGCCGGCTGAGCTGCGGCGCAAGAACTTCGTCACAGCGTTTCCGCATCAGACGCCGGTCATCATGTGCTATGACGCCGGCGACTATGCCGCTTCGCTCGATGCGGCAATGCAGGCGTCGGATTATGCCGGCTTCGCCAAGCGCAAGGCCGCCGCCGCCAACAAGGGGTTGCTGCGCGGCATCGGCATGAGCTGCTACATCGAGGCCTGCGGCATCGCGCCGTCTGCGGCCGTCGGCTCGCTCGGCGCCGGTGTCGGCCTTTGGGAATCGGCGGAAGTGCGCGTCAACGCGGTCGGTACGATCGAGGTGCTGACCGGCTCTCACAGCCACGGCCAGGGCCATGAGACGACCTTCGCGCAACTGGTCAATGAGCGCTTCGGCGTGCCGCTCGATTCGGTCTCGATCGTCCATGGCGACACCGACAAGGTGCAGATGGGCATGGGCACCTATGGCTCGCGCTCGGGTGCGGTCGGCATGTCGGCCATCGTCAAGGCGCTCGACAAGGTCGAGGCCAAGGCCAAGAAGATCGCGGCGCACCTGCTCGAGGCCGACGAAGGCGACATCATCATCGAGAACGGCGCGCTGAAGGTGGCCGGCACCGACAAGAACGTGCCGTGGTTCCAGATGGCGCTGGCCGCCTACACTGCCCACAACCTGCCGGGCGGCATGGAGCCCGGGCTCAAGGAGACGGCGTTCTACGATCCGTCGAATTTCACCTTCCCGGCGGGCTGCTATATCTGCGAGGTCGAGGTCGACCCGGAAACCGGCGTCACCGAGATCGTCCAGTTCGTCGCCGCTGACGATTTCGGCAACATCATCAACCCGATGATCGTCGAGGGCCAGGTGCATGGCGGGCTGGCGCAAGGCATTGGCCAGGCACTGCTCGAAGGCGCCTATTACGACAACAGCGGACAATTGCTGACCGCGAGCTACATGGATTACACCATGCCGCGCGCCGGCGATCTGCCGTCGTTCAAGGTCTCGACCTCGAACACGCCTTGCCCGGGCAATCCGTTGGGGATCAAGGGCTGCGGCGAGGCCGGCGCCATCGGCTCACCGCCGGCGGTGATCAACGCCATCACCGATGCCATCGGCAGCAACGATCTTGCCATGCCGGCTTCGCCGTCCACCGTGTGGGCCGCGATCCGCGCGACGAAACATTGAACGCGAATGGCGAATAGGGAGTAGCGAATAGGGGGAGAACGCGATGTTCGCTACTTCCTGTTCGCTCTTTCACCCAGGGGAGAAAGACAAATGTACGCAGTCAACTATCACCGCGCCGCCTCGGTCGCCGATGCCGCCAAGCTGATCAAGACCGGCGACGCCAAGCTGCTTTCGGGCGGCATGACGCTGATCCCGGCGATGAAGACGCGGCTTGCCGCGCCGTCCGACCTTGTCGACCTGTCGCGGATCACGGAGCTGCAGGGCGTCACGGTGTCGGGCAAGACCGTCGCCATCGGCGCCGCCACCACGCATCACGCTGTTGCCAATGACGAGAAGCTGAAGAAGGTCTGTCCGGCGCTTTCTCATCTGGCATCGCTGATCGGTGATCCGGCGGTGCGCCACAAGGGGACGATCGGCGGCTCGATCGCCAACAACGATCCGGCGGCCGATTATCCGGCGGCGCTGCTGGCGCTGGGCGCCACCATCATCACCAACAAGCGCCAGATATCAGCCGACAAATTCTTCAAAGGCCTGTTCGAAACGTCGTTGAAGGATGGCGAAATCGTCACCGCCGTCACCTTCACCGCGCCGGCCAAGGCGGCCTATGAAAAATTCCGCAATCCGGCATCGCGCTACGCCATCGTCGGCGTGTTCGTGGCCAAGGGCAAGGATGGCGTCAGCGTCGCCGTCACCGGTGCCGGCGACGACGGCGTTTTTCGTTCGAAGGAGATCGAGGCAGCATTAGCCGGGAACTTCGCGGCCTCGGCACTCGAAGGGGTAAAAGTGCCGGCGAAGAATTTGATGACCGACATCCATGCCTCGGCCGACTATCGCGCCAATCTGATCGCGGTGATGGCCAAGCGCGCGGTGGCTGCCGCCAACGCCTGATACGGTCAGTTGTGAACACGGGAGAAGGGGTCATGCGGCCCCTTTTCCTTTTTGGGACGACCTGTAGTTGTCCAATTTTGATGGAATCGCCCCCCGCACCAATCGTTTGCCTGAGCAATTTCTTCCGCCGACACTTCACCTGGAACTGCACCGGCGGCAATCTCGCACTTGCACAAATCCATATTGCACTGCAATATGGATTTGGGCGGGAATGCGAGCTGGGTTCGAAATGTACCGTCGTACCCTTCGCATACCTATTGCGAGAGGATCGGTATGACCGACATTTCCGCGACGCATGTCGTTCCGTCCCGATCCGCCGCCGACAGATCAACCAGAACAAGACTGGCCTATCTCGACGGCTGGCGCGGCCTTTCGATCGCGCTGGTGCTGATCGGCCATTTCTTTCCGGTTCCGGGAATCAATCTTGGCGTGCTGGGCGTCGAATTCTTCTTCGTGCTCAGCGGCCGGCTGATGGGCGAGATCCTGTTCATCGAACGCTACCCGCTGAAAAAATTCTTCAAACGCCGCTTCTCCCGCATCTATCCAGCTCTTCTGGTCTTCGTAGTCGTCGCGATGATCGCGCTGGCCGGCACGTTCATCGCCTTCAAATGGAAGGCGGCGCTGACGGCGCTGACATTCACCTACAACTATGCCGGCATTCTCCTGACGCGGGCAGGGGCGCTCGACCATATCTGGTCGCTCTGCATCGAGGAGCACGCCTACATCATCCTGGCGCTGATCAGCGTCATCGTCTCAAGTCGCTCTCGCGTGGTCGTGCTGCTCCTGGCGCTGGCCTTGCTGGCCATGGCCAATGGCGCGGTTTCGTACTGGGTCTTCGGGATGGACTACGAAACCACTTATTGGCGCACCGACGTGCACATCGCGTCGATCCTGCTGTCGGCTTCGATCTGCCTGCTCAAGGCCGATGGCAGGCTGCCTGCGTTTTTGAGAGGCAAGCATGTGGCCCTGGTGGCAACGTTCTGTGCCGTTGTCCTGTTCCTGGATCAGGTGCCGACGCCGATCCACTATCTCTTCGCGGTGCCGCTGCTGGCGCTGGCCGTCAACGCACTCGATTTCAGCCCACGGTATTTTTCCGGATTGCTGTCCTCCTGGCCGATGGCGACGCTGGGCCTGTGGTCGTACTCGCTCTATCTGTGGCAGCAGCCGTTCTACAAATTCGTCTATGAACAAGGCAGCGCGCCGATCCCGATGCTGGCCGGCGTTTTTGCCTGCGCGCTCTGCAGCTACTACCTCATCGAGCGCCCGGCGCGCGAATGGCTCAACCGCAACTGGTGAATGCCGTCGTGCCCGGCCAGATGATCGCGAGTGCAGGTGGAGTGGATCGCGCTTCATAAGCAGACAATCAATTAATTATCTCTAATATAATTTTTTGGAAAGTAATGACCTGCTTTCGATATAGGCCAGTCTCATTAGACATTGGTCTTATGACGGGCATTCCTTATTGCCTCACCGGCTCACCCTCCTAGTTTGTTCGCAGGACACATCTGAGAAGATGGTTCGAAGACGCATCTGGGAGGATGGAATGGACACGACCGGGGAGAGGGCGGGCGGCTGGCTCGACCGCTCACGCACCGTCGCCGAACCTGGCTTCAGCAGGTGGATGGTGCCGCCAGCGGCGCTCTGCATACACCTTTGCATCGGCCAGGCCTATGCGTTCAGCGTTTTCAACCTGCCGATGTCGAAGTTGGTCGGCATCACCGACTCGGCGCCCGACGACTGGAAGCTGACCGGCCTTGGCTGGATTTTCTCGATCGCGATCCTGTTCCTGGGCATTGCGGCGGCGTTCGGCGGCGGCTGGCTGGATCGTGTCGGGCCGCGCAAAGCCATGGTCGCTTCTGCCTGCTGTTTCGGTGGCGGCTTCATTGTCTCGGCGCTCGGCGTCTATCTGCACCAGTTGTGGATCATCTATCTCGGCTACGGCGTGCTGGGCGGCATCGGTCTCGGCCTCGGCTACATCTCGCCGGTCAAGACGCTGATCACCTGGTTTCCGGACCGGCCGGGCATGGCAACCGGCATGGCGATCATGGGCTTCGGCGGCGGCGCCTTCATCGCCTCGCCGCTGTCGGTTTATCTGATGAAGCTGTTCGACGCCTGAGCATATCGGCGTCGCTGAAACCTTCCTCGTGCTGGGCATCGTCTATTTCGTCTTCATGCTGATTGGGGCTGTTATCGTCAGGGTGCCGCCGGAGGGCTGGCGGCCCGCCGGATGGACGCCGCCGGCGGCACAGGATGCGATGGTGACGACGTCCAATGTCCATCTCGACGATGCGTTGAAGACGCCGCAGTTCTGGCTGCTTTGGGGTGTGCTGTGCCTTAACGTCACGGCAGGCATTGGCGTGCTCGGGCAAGCCTCGGCCATGAGCCAGGAGATGTTCCCGGGACGCATCTCGCCGGCCGCTGCTGCCGGTTTCGTCGGCCTGTTGTCGATCTTCAACATGCTCGGCCGCTTCTTCTGGGCCTCGACCAGCGATTATATCGGCCGCAAGACAACCTATGCCATCTTCTTCGCGCTGGGCGTCGTCCTCTATGCGGCGGTGCCTTGGACCGGCCAGACCGGCAGCGTCTTCCTGTTCGTGCTGTTCTACGGGATCATCCTCAGCATGTATGGCGGCGGCTTCGCCACCATTCCCGCCTACCTGCGCGACGTCTTCGGCGTGCGTTACGTCGGCGCCATCCACGGCCGATTGCTGACCGCGTGGTCGGTGGCGGGCGTGCTTGGCCCGGTGCTGGTGAATTATATCAGGCAGTCCCAGATCGACAGCGGCGTGGCGAAGGCCGACGCCTACACGGTCACCATGTACATCATGGCCGGCCTGCTGGTCATCGGCCTCCTGCTCAACCTGATGATGCGGCCGGTCAATGCGCGCTTCCACATGAAGACCGAACCAGCGGTGGCTTAGAGCCAGTTCCATCCCGATAGAATCGGGATGGGCTCTATCGTATTGTTTGAGCATGATCTTTTCCGAAACCGGAGCCCAATTTCGGGATCATGCTCTGAGGAGACCGACCATGGCGCAAGACAACGGCAATTCGATCAAACTGACGCTGGCCTGGCTGCTGGTCGGCATCCCGTTGGTCTGGGGGTTCTGGATGACGCTGGTGAGTGCGACAGCCTTGTTCCAGTAGCCCTGTCTTCAGTTCGATCCGCCTGGCCTCAGACGGAGGTTCGTCTGATGTAATAGCGGACCGCTTTCTTGCCGCCATGGATGACGGCGTCGCCGGCCTCAGTGAAGCCAAGGGCGGCGTGAAAGGCATCCGAGGCAGGGTTCGGCGGGGCGGTGTTGACTTCGCAGGTGACCAGATTGTAGCCGGCGCGCTCAACATGGCCGAACAGATCCTGATAGAGCCGGCGGGCATGGCCGCGGCCGCGCGCATGCGCCGCCACGACGACGCGGTCGACATAGACGAAGCGCTTATAGCGCTCGCGGAACCACAGGAAATTCGGGCTGTCGTAGCGGGCGTCCTGGTCGAAGGTCATGATGAAGGCTTCGAGATCGCCGATGCGCCTGGTGTAAAACGCTTCGCCAAGCAGGAAAGACAGCCGCTCAGCCTCCAGCCACGACAGTTCGGCGGCATGCTCGTTGTTGAGCGCCAGGATCGCCGCTTCGTCTGCGGCCGATACACGGGCTATCGGGGCAGGGGTAGAGGTCATGCCTTGGCTGCCGCAATCGTTGCCGCCACCAGCGGTGTGTCGGTCAGCGTGTTGCGATACTCGCGATCGAGATCGGAACCACCCATGCCGACATGGGGATTGCGGTAGTCCATGGCACTCGGCACATCCTTGAGGGCGGCAAAATGCATTTCGGACAGGCCGGTTTTGCTGCGCACTTCGGCAATGTTGTGCAAATCCAGGCCGCCGCAGCCGAGGATGACGATGCGGTCGCCGGCCTGCCGCACCAGATCCGCCAACAGCGGCAAGCCTTCGACGGCAGTGTCACGCTGGCCGCTGGTCAGCACGCGGCCGACCTTGCTGCGGATCAGCGATTCGAGCGCCTCGGCCGGATCGCGCGTCATGTCGAAGGCGCGATGGCAGGTGACGTTCAAGGGGCCAGCGGCTTGTGTCAGTTCGCTCATGCGCGCCTCATCCATGGTGCCATCGGCGTTCAGGCAGCCAAACACCACGCCGGGCACGCCGAGTTCGCGCAGTGCCGAGACATCGGCCAGCATCGAGGCGTATTCGGTCTCACTGTAGAGAAAATCGCCGCCGCGCGGCCGCACCATGACGTGAAACGGCACGCTTGCCTGCTCGATGGCGGCGCGGACCGTGCCGAGGCTCGGCGTGATGCCGCCTTCGATGAGGCTGGCGCATAATTCGACCCGGTCGGCGCCAGCGGCTTGCGCCGCGAGCAGGCCGTCAATGCCTTCGACACAGATTTCGATCAGCGGCAGGCGGAGAGCTTTGGTCAAGGGGCGATCCAGTCCATGATTTCCCGGCCAGCCCTAGCACCGGGCCGGCTGCTGCGAAAGCGCGAACAGCCTTCCGCCTTCGGGCACAGACTTCGCGGTTATTGGCGCAATTCCGTATTCTTGGCGCCTTGGTGGCCTGATGCCACTGGCCGATCATTTCGATGATGAAATCGCCAGCCTTGTAGGTGTTGCTGATGCCGGTCTCGACATTGGTGACCTTCAGCGTGCCGGCCTGGACATAGGCGTAGCGCGGAAAGGGGTGCCTGTGGACCGGCAAGGTCGCGCCCGACGCGATGTCGTAGCTCGAGACCAGCACCTGCACGTTCTTCTGCGGCAGCGTGATCGGCTGGCCGGACGCGGTCGTCGTGCGCGACGCAAGAGGGGTCACGACGACAGGCGTGCCGCTGCTGTCCAGCGCGTGGGCCGGGTTCGCGGAAAAGGCCACCGCGAGCAGCAGTCCGGACATCAAAATTTTTCGCATGATTCGCTCCACCCCGCCGCCAACATCGCGCAGTGACCGCCAGCACGCAAGGCAGCGCCTTGGGCACCCGCTTCAGCGGACCTCGTACGGTGTGGCGGAATTCCCCGCCGAAGAGCATGGCTCGCTGGATCTGCCTGCCGGCCAGAAAATTTTTTACGCCCCTCTTGACGGAAAAAAACACGATTACCAGATCGTTTTCCGTCGAGGCTTCGGCTCGACATATTGGCGTCGCAGCGGCGCTGCGACAGCCTCGTAACCCATGTTGCTTCACGGAGGATATGGCTATGAGAAGCTTTGATTATACCCCTCTTTACCGCACAACGGTCGGCTTCGACCGTCTCTTCGATATGCTCGAGAAAAGCGGGCGCTCCGACTGGCCTCCCTACAATATCGAGAAGATTGGCGAGAACGACTATCGCATTACGATGGCTATCGCCGGCTTCGCTCTCGATGAAGTCGAACTCATACAGAACGGCCCCGAATTGTCTGTCATCGGCCAAAGGAAACCCGACCAGGAAAATCGGGAGGTCCTTCATCGCGGCTTGGCGACGAGCAACTTCAAGCAGGTGTTCAAACTTGCCGATCACGTAAAGGTCAAGGCGGCCAACCTCGAGAATGGCTTGCTGTCGGTGGACCTGATCCGCGAAGTGCCCAAGGAACTCAAGCCTCGGCGCATTGAGATAGGGTCCGAAGCCAAGGCGGTTTCGCTCGAGCAACCCGGCAAGAAGCAGTTGATCGATTCCGATGCGGAGCCTCAGCGCGAGGTCGCCTGATTCCCTGGAACCTAGATCTACGGTCCGCCTCCCGGTTCGGCCGGGAGGCACAGCTCGCGGAGAATGGAGATGAGAACCGAAGCTTACAGTTTTTACCAACCCGAACCGAAAAATCTTGCCGCGGAATCCGCTGAGTTGCGGACGCCAGATGACGTCCTGAACGAGGAGACGATGACAATCGGCGCAAAGCGGGCTTTGCTCGCTTTCTGGGCTTCCGACGTTCATGCGGTTCCTGACAATCCCGCGTTGCGGCAATTGGACAACGGCGCCATCGTGGAAGTCAGCGACATACTTCGCGCCCTCCACCTCCTGGACGAATCCGGGCGGGAACCGCGTATTTCAAAGATGCCGGGCACCGTCAGCCCGTCTTTCGACCGGCGCCGCAGGAAGAGCCGCCTCGGTTGGATGCGGCACCCCTGGCGAGATGACGACGATGATCCGCCGCCAATCCCGGCCATTGCAACGGTACCGCCTGGGCGTGGAGGTGGCGGCATGTTGGCCGAGCCGGAGCATGCAATCGCATGATGACCCGAACCAGCAACAACCCACCGTGCCGAATGGAGGATTACATGAGTGACAGGACGTTCGACCAACCGGTCCTGGTCAAGAATGGCGAGTTCATTCAAGAAATAGGGTGCCTCGACGACGCCTTTGACTTCTTTGACGAGTGGCCAAGGGAAAGGCGGGGTCCGATTTTCGAAACGGCCTTTCGAGCCTGCCAGCGTGCTTACGACGGCCAGGTTCCGCTGACGGTGGCGCGCGATGCCGTCGCCGGCTTCGCAAGATCCGTCAAGATCCTGCAGGACCCGCTTGCTCAGTTCCCTTGGATGGACACAAGGTCAGGTCGCGGTGGGATTACCGCTTAGCCTTGATAAAAGGGGCGGCGCTACCAGGACGGCTGGGCCTGCATCGTCGTTTTCACATCGCTGCAAGGTGAGCTGCCCTACCAGTTCACCTTGTAGCGGGGCGGCTCGATCTTTTGTTCGAACTCCCTGGTGCGGTTTTTGGCGACTGGCTAGGTCAGCCTCGCAACAGTCAACGCTAATATAATGTTCGAAGCGTCGCCACAGGAGGTTCAATGGTTTCCGCTATCGTAAGTCAACATCCGCATGTCCCGGAAAAACAAACGGCAGTGGGGAAGCCGCAAACCGGGGAAGGATTTTCGCCGGGCCGCAGCGCGGACGCCGTGGGACATCTGGCCAAAATCATGGTTGCCGCAGGCGGCGATATGGATGCTGGCGCGCAAGGCCGCGCGGCATCCAAGATCGCCAGGATGGACATCACGGTTCTGGCCGCACCACCCGTAGAAACACCAACAGAGTAAAATATGCTCGTTCGGGCGCCTCCGCGCCGTCATCAGCGGCATGCGCGGCTCTCGCAGATTACGCCACGGCTCTCAGCGGAGGCTCCGCCATCGTCCCCAGGCCGTCGCATTCCGCGCAGGCGCCCGTCTTTCCAGGGCAGCCACCCCGATGGGTTCCCTGCGGGCAGCAGTGCCCGTTTGACGCATACCACTTGGAGCAGTCGAAAACCCTGCCGCTGCCATGACAGCGCGGGCATTCCATATTCGATGAAATCATACTAATTCTTGCCCAACCCAAACGCACTCGCCCTACGTCGCAAGTAACAGGAATCATTGTGCTTTCAAGCACATTGCCCTGACTTAAATTGGGGGGATCGACGGATGGCCGGCATCGATGGCGAGCTATTGTTGCGCCGTAATTACGTTCCTCGTGAAGACCTTGCTCGCCACAAGCCGCGTTGGACATTGGCCGGCAACAATAGGTTGCGCCGCCTTGTCCCGTTCGTTCTCAATGGTGACGGCGACTGCGTCGCCGGGCTTCGCGTCGGCGGCCTGTGTGGCCGTGGACGCGAAGAGGACCGTCTGGGTGATGAGAGCCGAAAACGCGGCAACCTGGACCAGCACGGCGGCGAGGGCGATCTTCTTCAGCATGCGAGAAAACGCTCTTCGATGTTCCCGGTTCCCCACGCATTCAGGTTTTCTGCTCGCTACGGAACAAGAGACCGGCAGGGCGGTTAACTCGATTATGCCGAGCAAGATCAAAGAGCCACCATCGAAGCCCGCACCGGAGAAGATACCTGTGCAACGCCGGGACAAAGAAGTCCCGCCAGAGCTTAAGCATGTCGACCCGCCACCGCGAGATGTGCGAGAGGCACCGGCACCCAACCCGAACGGCGACAAGAGATGAGATCGCCGAGATCGAAGCAAGGCCTTATGCCTGCTCCCGCGAACCGTCCCGATGCCGCGGCGTCATCGACGGCGCTGGACAGCGGGGCCAGGTCAAGTTGAGAATCAACCTGCTGACCGCGATTTTGCAGACATGCCATAGATCAGCCCCTATGGGCGACCTGACCGTCTCAAGGCTTTGAAAAGATTGGCTCCCCGGGCCGGATTCGAACCAGCGACCAACCGGTTAACAGCCGGTTGCTCTACCACTGAGCTACCGGGGAACGGATGCTCTTATGTGAGTGGCGCAGCCTATAGCTGCCCTTTTCGGCTTTGCAAAGAAGCTTTTCACATTTTTCCGAGGCTTTTTCGCGCAGGCGTTTCTCGCAATCGTCGAAGGAAGCCCTCATATTAGCCGTCTTGGCGGGGATATGGAACCGAAAGCGCGGCGGCTGCTTTGGTTCAAGCATGCTTGCGAACAATCAAACGGGTCAATCTTTCGAGACGATGACAGCACAAGACAACCAGATGCCGGCGCGGAAAATCTCCGTTTTCGGGCGCGAGTTCAAAATGCCGCGCTCGCGCGGGCTCAGAATCACGATCGGCATCCTGCTGACCGTTGGCGGCGTCCTCGGTTTCCTGCCGATCCTCGGCTTCTGGATGGTTCCGCTCGGATTGCTGGTGCTGTCCTATGAATTCGCCATGGTTCGCCGTCACCGGCGTCGCTTTGTCGTCTGGTGGGAACGGCGTCGCCGGCCCGATTGACCGCCGATAGCGCAAGGCGGGTGTTCAGCGGGCGGCGTGCTCTTCCAGCGCCTCACGGATCTGCTTGAGAATCGCCGCGGCCGAGGCAAGCCTTGCCCTGTCATGCGGCGACAGGCTGTCCGCACCTTCGATGGACAGACGGTCGATTGCGTAATGCAGAGGCTCTCCGCATTGTGGCAGGGACAGGCCGGACGAGGCACTTGTATTTGCTGCCACTGTCCGGTGCATGGCTCTTCCTCCTGCCATGTCCAACGCACGGCCGCCGATGAGTTTCTTCTCCGGGCAGGCTATGCTTAATTGTCCGCTAATGGAGCGGTCAGGCCCGATCCGACGATTTGCCGGGTGCCGTCCGGACTGACGCGAGGAAACCGTTCGGAATGCACGGTGGCCGCTTGACGTCATTTTCGCCGCAACCTATTGGAACCGGGTGGAACGCCGGGAGCAATGAGGCCTCGTGGCGGAGTGGTTACGCAGAGGACTGCAAATCCTTGCACCCCGGTTCGATTCCGGGCGAGGCCTCCAATGCCCGGGCCCCCGCGCGGCAGCGCAGGGGCCTGAAGTTCCTGACACAATGGACCGCGGTTCTGGCGCGGCAAGCGGATTGGTTGGGACATGAGCGCTGATTTCTCCGAACTACGCGTCAAGATGGTCGACGGCCAGGTCCGCACCACCGATGTGACCAGCGCGCCGCTGCTCGATGCAATGCTTGTCGTCCCAAGAGAGATGTTTGTCGGCGCCGCCCAGCGCGATCTGGCCTATATCGACGAGGACATCCGCATTGCCGCCGGCGCGGACGGCGCGCGCTACCTGATGGAAGCATCGCCGTTGGCCAAGCTTATCCAGCTGGCGGAGATCAACCCGACCGATTCGGCGCTCGATGTCGGTTGCGGAACCGGCTACGCCTCGGCCATCCTGTCGCGACTGGCCAGGTCCGTGGTGGCGCTCGAAAGTGATTCGGCGCTGGCGGAAACCGCCAGATCGACGCTTTCGTCGCTGGGCTGCGGCAATGTGACCGTCGTCCAGGGCGCGTTGCCGCAGGGGCATGCCGCTAAGGCGCCTTATAACGTCATCTTCGTCGGTGGCAGCGTCGCGGAAGTGCCGGTGGCGCTGCTGGACCAACTCGCCGAAGGCGGCCGCCTTGTCGCCGTCGAAGGGCAGGGCAATTCCGGCGTGGCCCGTCTCTTTTTCAAGGCCGGGGGGGTTGTAACCGGAAGACGTGCATTTAATGCGGCAATTAAGCCACTACCGGGGTTTGAACGCATTCGTGCTTTCGAATTCTGAATGATTTGGCCTTGCAGGAGAGGCTGTGTCATGGTCGCTTGCATTTGAACGATCGCTGCGGATCCCAGACTGGGGGCACTTTGGGGTGAGCAGCAGGGAACATCGAACACGCGGCGCCGGCTGATCTATGAGAGAAGCAGGCGCGGCGCGGTTCCCATGGAAAACGAATGAGGGTTTAACCGTGCCGTCTTTACGCAAGTCACTTTTCACCGCCGTCCTCGTTTCGGCGACCATGCTGTCCCCACTGGCGGCTTCAGCCGAAAGCATCTCCGGCGCGCTTGCAAAGGCCTATCAGTACAATTCTTCGCTGAATGCATCCCGCGCCGGCGTTCGTGTCACCGACGAGGGTGTCGCCATCGCCAAGTCGGGCTACCGCCCGATTGTCACCGGCTCGGCGGATATTGATTATTCGAGCAGCCATCTCAATGGCACCAATTCAAGCGTGAGGCTGACCACCGGAAATTTTGGCGTCCAGATAAACCAGATGCTGTTCGATGGCTTTCAGACCAGGAACAATGTCGCTGCCGCCGAAGCGCAGGTCCGCGCTTCCGTCGAAAGCCTGCGCAACACCGAAGAGGGTATCCTGTTCAGCGCGGCCCAAGCCTATATGAACGTGATTCGCGACCGGCAGGTCGCCGTGCTGACTGAGCAGAACCTTCAGTTCCTTACCGAAACGGCGCGCGCGGCGCGTTCGCGTTTCGAAGTTGGCGAAGGCACGCGCACCGATGTCGCCCAGGCCGATGCTTCGCGGGCCGCCGCCGTGGCATCGCTGAGTGCCGCCCGGGCGCAGGCGCTGGCAAGTGCGGCGATCTACCGCCAGATCGTCGGCGACGAGCCGGGCAAGCTCAAGGGCGCTTCGCCGGTGGCAAAGCTGTTGCCGTCGAGCCTCGCCGCCGCCGTCGGGGTGGCCTCGAACGAGCATCCGGCCATCCTTGCCACGCAGCATCTGGTCGACGCGGCCGCGTTTTCGGTGAAGTCGGCCGAAGGCGCGCTGTTGCCGCAGCTGTCGGCTTCCGCCGGCGTTTCGAGCGCCTATCGCAATACCTCGCCTTTGCCGGGCGTCGGTTCGCAGGATGGCACGACCAATTCGGCCAGTGTCGGGGCAACGCTGACCATCCCGATCTATTCGGGTGGCCGCACCTCGGCGATCGTGCGCCAGGACAAGGAATCGCTCAGCCAGGCCCGCATCCAGGTCGACGTCAGCCGCGACCAGGTGCGCCAGGCCGTCACCGCCGCCTGGACCGAGTACACCGCCGCGCAGCAGCAGCTGACGGCCAACAGGCAGGTGATCGAGGCCGCGAAGCTGGCACTGAACGGTGTCATCGAAGAGCGCAATGTCGGCCAGCGCACCACGCTCGACGTCCTCAACGCGCAGGCGACGGTCATCACCGCCCAGATCAACCAGGCCGGTTACGAACATGATGTGGTGGTGGCGAGCTACGCCATCCTGCAGGCGACCGGCCGTCTGTCCGTCGACCGCCTTGGCTTGCAGGTAGCGAAATACAAGCCTGAAGAGCATTACAACGCGGTCAAGGACAAGTGGTACGGCCTGCGCACGCCGGACGGCCGCTGAAGCGTTCGGCCAGGACTGGCCGTGCTCCTCGTTTGAGCAGGATCTTTCGTACTGCGCTCTCGGGTTCAGATCGCGCTAATCTGTTGAAATCCCACAAGTCCCCAGATTGGGGATTCTCGTGCGGCGATCCGTCGGTTACGCTGTCGCCATGATTCGATCCGGCTCTGCCGGATCGGAAAACCCAACAGGGGTCACAAGGGCGGCGGATGTGACGATGGCAACGGCAAGCAGCGCACAGCGCGAACCTTCCATGGAAGAGATACTGGCTTCCATCAGGCGGATCATCGAGGACAGCGACGGCGGCCGCAAGCAGCCGGGCGACGCCGATGAGTTGAGCCAGGATCTGGAGCGCGCGTCGAGCGCCTATGCAGCCCCCGACGTGGAAGCATTCCGTGCCGACCTGCATGCCGCCCCCGACGGCAGGAAGCCGGTCACGCTGGCGGAAGTCCAGGCACAGTTGCCGGCGGCCGAGCCGGTGGCCGCACGCATGGAAACGCCGGTGCGCCCCGATCCCGGCCCGGCAAAGCCATCGATGACACTTGCCGAGGTCAGCGCCCGCGTCGCCGCCGAGCCAATCACGGTTGAAGCGCCGGGATCGCGTCCTGTCGCCGACGCTTCCATCGCCGATTGGCGTCGCGAGATCGCCGCGGTCGGTGAGCAGGCGAGGGCGGTGTCGGACCGGAGCGAAGCCCCCAAGACCGCTGCCCAGCCGTCCGTGGAGACTCCAAGTGACGAACCGACCGCGAAAGCAGCCGTCGAGCCGTCTCGTCCGGATGCAAGCGTGGTGCGACCGGTGGCGGCCAGCGACGCGCCGCGTCCGGCGATCGTTTCCGAGCACACCGGCCGGCAGGTCGCGGCTGCCTTTGGCGAGCTTTCCGACGCGTTTGCCAGCCGCAGCAAGAAGACATTCGACGAAATGGCCGAAGAGATGCTGCGGCCGATGCTGCAGGATTGGCTCGACAACAATCTGCCGACACTGGTCGAAAGGCTGGTGCGCGAGGAGATCGAGCGCGTGGCGCGCGGGGCGCAGTAGTTCCCCATGCCGATCACCAAAGGAAGCGGCGCCCTCGTGGCGCCGTTTCCTTTGGTGAGGTCAGCTTGTTGGCAGGACGACGGATCGCTTTCCGTTGAAATGACCAAGGCCGCGCCTATCTGGTTGTGAGGGTCCGAGACAGCCCTTGCGGTTGACTTGGTCAAAGCCTTCCGATTTACAGCGGACCAGCAAAACTCCCGACAGCGCGGACCATTTTCCCATGCTTGAAAAGACCTACGACGCCAAAACCGTCGAGCCGAAGATCGCCAAAGTCTGGGAAGAGGCCGACGCGTTTCGCGCCGGTGCCGGGGCCGAGGAGGGGGCGGAAGCCTTCACCATCGTCATCCCGCCGCCGAACGTCACCGGCTCGCTGCATATGGGACACGCGCTCAACAACACGCTGCAGGATATACTGGTGCGCTTCGAGCGCATGCGCGGCAAGAATGTCCTGTGGCAGCCGGGCATGGACCATGCCGGTATCGCCACGCAGATGGTGGTCGAGCGGCAGCTGATGGAAAAGCAGATCCATCGCCGCGACCTGACCCGCGAGCAGTTCATCGAGAAAGTGTGGGAGTGGAAGGCCGAATCCGGCGGCGCGATCTTCAACCAGTTAAAGCGGCTCGGCGCCTCGGCCGATTGGTCACGCGAACGCTTCACCATGGACGAAGGCCTGTCCAAGGCCGTGCTCGAAGTGTTCGTCACGCTCTACAAGGAAGGGCTGATCTACAAGGATAAGCGCCTTGTGAACTGGGATCCCAAGCTGCTCACCGCGATCTCCGATCTCGAGGTCGAGCAGCAGGAGGTCAACGGCAATCTCTGGCACTTCCGCTACCCCGTAGAGGGCCAGGTCTTCGACCCGGAAAACCCAACAACCTTCATCACCGTGGCGACGACGCGCCCGGAGACGATGCTGGGCGATACGGCCGTCGCCGTGCACCCTGACGACGAGCGCTTCCGGCATCTGGTCGGCAAGAACATCGTCCTGCCGATCGTCGGTCGCAGGATTCCTGTGGTGGCGGACGAGTACTCCGATCCGGAAAAGGGTTCGGGCGCGGTCAAGATCACGCCCGCGCACGATTTCAATGACTTCGAGGTCGGCAAGCGCCACAAGCTGCCGGCGATCAGCATCCTGACCACGGAGGCGGCGGTAAGTCTCAGGGATAATGAGGATTTCCTTGCCGGCCTCGAGGTGACGCCGGAGCGCCAAATTGTCTGGGACGAACTCGACGGCCTCGACCGCTTCGTCGCGCGCAAGAAGATCGTCGAGCTGATGGAAGAGGGCGGCTTCCTCGAAAAGGTCGAGCCGCATCGCCACGCCGTCCCGCATGGCGATCGCGGGGGCGTGCCGATCGAGCCGTTCCTGACCGAGCAATGGTATGCCAATGCGGCGGAACTGGCCAAGCCAGCGATCGCTTCGGTGCGCGAGGGGCGCACCAAGATCATACCCGGGAATTGGGAAAAGACTTATTTCCAGTGGATGGAAAATATCGAACCCTGGTGCATCTCACGCCAACTGTGGTGGGGTCATCAGATCCCGGCATGGTACGGGCCGGATGGGCGCGTCTTCGTCGAGAAGACCGAGGAAGAGGCGCTCGGCGCCGCGATCGAATACTACCTGGCTCTGGAAGGACCCTGGAAGGGCTGGGTCGAGGACAAGTTGGAGAATTTCCAGCCGGGCGAGATCCTGACCCGCGACGAGGATGTACTCGACACCTGGTTTTCGTCGGCGCTGTGGCCGTTCTCGACATTGGGATGGCCTGATGAGACGCCGGAGCTGAAGACCTACTACCAGACCGACGTGCTGGTGACCGGCTTCGACCTCATCTTCTTCTGGGTTGCCCGTATGATGATGATGGGCCTGCACTTCATGGACGAGGAGCCGTTCCACACCGTCTACATGCACGCGTTGGTGCGCGACAAGAACGGGCAGAAGATGTCGAAGTCGAAAGGCAACGTCGTCGACCCCCTCGACCTGATCGACGAATACGGGGCCGATGCGCTGCGCTTCACCCTGACGGTGATGGCGGCGCAAGGCCGCGACGTGAAGCTCGACCCGGCGCGCATCGCCGGCTATCGCAATTTCGGCACCAAGCTGTGGAACGCCACGCGCTTCGCCGAAATGAACGAGGTCGCGCGCAATGACGAGTTCTGGCTGAATGACGCGAAGCTGGCGGTCAACCGCTGGATCCTGACCGAACTGACGCGCGCGGCGCGCGAAATCACGGACGGCATCACCTCATACCGCTTCAACGAGGCGGCGGGTGCCGCCTACCGCTTCGTCTGGAACCTGTTCTGCGACTGGTATCTGGAATTGCTGAAGCCGGTGTTCATGGGCGCCGACGAGGCGGCCAAGGCCGAAAGCCGCGCCTGCGTCGCCTTCGTACTCGACGAGATCTACAAGCTGCTGCACCCGATGATGCCGTTCATGACCGAGGAACTGTGGGCGCAGACCGCTGGCGAAGGCAAGCAACGCCTCTCGCTGCTGTGTCATGCGGCATGGCCGTCACCGGATTTCGAAGACGCCGAGGCCGCAGCGGACATCAATTGGCTGGTCGAACTCGTCTCCGGCATTCGCTCCGTGCGTTCGGAGATGAACGTGCCGCCGGCAGCCATTGCACCGCTCGTCGTGGTCGGCGCCAATAATGTGACACGCGAGCGCCTCGTTCGCGAGGATTCGGCGATCAAGCGGCTGGCGCGGGTCGGCGACATCTCGCTTGCCGATGTCGCGCCCAAGGGCTCGGCGCAGATCGTGCTCAATGAGGCGACGGTCTGCCTGCCGCTTGGCAGCCTGATCGACCTCGCCGCCGAGGCGGCACGGCTGCAGAAGGAACTGGCCAAGGTGACCGAGGAGATCGCGCGCCTGCACAAGAAACTGTCGAACGAAAGGTTCGTCGCCAGCGCGCCGGCCGAGATCGTCGATGCCGAGCGTGAAAAGCTCGCCGAATACCGCGATGCGCAGGGCAAGCTGTCAGTCGCGTTGGCCAGGGTTCGCGACGCCGGCTAAGGATAGATTCGCGAGACTTTAGCCCTCTCTAAACTGCTGGTTTTCCGCCTCGAAAATCAGCATGCCGTTGCGTTAATTTTGACGTAAACGGAAGTTTTAGCCCCATTGTTGCCATAATGTAACAATGGGGCTCCCGGACCGCAAAAAACGCTGTTTTCGAACCTTTTTGGATGGGTTTCCTCTGTTTTTTGGAAGCAGATCCGCCATCACGGACCGTTTTCGGCCTTGCCGCATCCGGTTGCATTTCCTCGAAAATGCGCCTGGCGAATGTGTACATGTACGCTCTTGAATTCGTTGTTGCACCGTTAACCCGAATTGGTTCTAGCTTGATGCACTCGAATTCGGGGAGGACATTTCATGACTATTCTGCGACTGAAAGCGCTGCTTGGGGCGGGCTGCTTTTCGCTGGCTTTGATCGGGACGGCGATGAACCCGGCACATGCCGGCGGCCTGGAGCGTGCTGGCTACGATATCGACCTGTTGTTTGATCCGGCTCCGTTCGCGACCGAAGCGGAAGCGACCTATGTGATGCCGGACCGCAAGTACAAGAATGCGCGCGGCCCGGGCGGAGCCGATCTCGGTTTGGGCACCTCGGCCGACGGAGCCGAGGGCTATTGGGTTCCACGCATTGGAGCCAAGGTCCAGGTCGTGCAAGGCGTGGATTGCATGGTCGATTATTCGCAGCCCTGGGGTGCACATACCGCGCCGGGAAATGCGTGGAACGGCGCGTTTTCGAATATCGAAACCGACATCAAGAGCGACAACTACGCGGCTACCTGCTCCTACAAGATGGACGCCGGCAAAGGCCAGCTTCGGTTCATAGGCGGTGTTTTCTACCAGAAGATCTATGGCTTCAAGGAGAACTACACAGATATTGGCTTCGGCACGATGGTCGGTCGTGTCGATCTGGAGGCCGATGGCTGGGGCTGGCGTGCGGGCGTCGCTTATGAAATTCCAGATATCGCGCTGCGCGCCAGCCTTGTCTACAATTCGCAAGTGAAGCTCGACAATATCTCTGGTACTCTGAACATCGGCGGCGTCGTCTCTGTACCGATTTATGGTGCGACGGAGTCAATGCCGGATTCGCTCGAATTGAAACTGCAGTCGGGCATCGCACCTGGCTGGCTCGCTTTCGGTTCGATCAAGTGGGTCAATTGGAGCGTCCTGCAAAGCGTTCCGATCTGTGCCCAGGGTACACCCTCCTCATTCTGCGTCACGAATGGTCTGGGCCAACTAACTTCACTCGACCTGATGTATCGTGATGGCTGGACTGTCACGGGCGGTATCGGTCACAAGTTCAATGATCAGTGGAGTGCCGCTGGGCAGCTTTCCTGGGATCGTGGCACGTCGCATGGCTATGGTGCACAGACCGATACCTGGACGCTGGGTGGTGGCGTTGCCTATACGCCCAGGCCGAATATCGAGGTTCGTCTGGCAGGTGCGGTCGGTGTGCTGACCAGCGGCCATTCAGGGGAGTTGGCTGGCGAGAACGGCTATATCGCGGGCACCGATGACAGCTATGACTTCGGCAACGATCTGGTCACGGCAATTTCCGGCGGTATCAAGATCAAGTTCTAAGCAACTGAAAATTCTAAGCAAAAGGCCGGGCGTTGCTCGGCCTTTTTCGTTTGAGCCGGCATCGCCCGTGCGCCCCGTATCCAAGCTGCGTTGCATATTAGCCGCACCTCTTTCGCCCCGTGCGATTGTGACGTTTTGGCAACACTTTCTGAACAACCCCTGCGCTGGAAGCCGGGCTGAGGAAATTGCCCATTTCCCGCCATAAACCCGGCGCACCTCGATCTTGTCTCGGGACACGCGCCAAAAGGCTCGGCGAGGGGGCAGGCCGCTCCGCCCCATTTGCAGGGAAGATGGGGCAAGGAAGAGTATGGACGCCAAAGTCATCTCCAAGGCTAAGCTCCCCAGCCGCCATGTGACCGTCGGTCCGGCGCGTGCGCCGCATCGTTCCTATCTCTATGCGATGGGTTTGTCGGCGGCCGAGATTGCGCAGCCGCTGGTCGGGGTCGCCTCCTGCTGGAACGAGGCGGCGCCCTGCAACATCTCGCTGATGCGCCAGGCGCAGGTGGTCAAGAAGGGCGTCGCTGCGGCCAGCGGCACGCCGCGCGAATTCTGCACCATCACCGTCACCGACGGCATCGCCATGGGTCACCAGGGCATGAAGTCATCGCTGGTGTCGCGCGAGGTCATCGCCGATTCGGTCGAACTCACCATGCGCGGCCATTGCTACGACGCGCTGGTCGGGCTGGCCGGCTGCGACAAGTCGCTGCCCGGCATGATGATGGCCATGGTGCGGCTCAACGTGCCGTCGATCTTCATCTATGGCGGTTCGATCCTGCCCGGCAGCTATCGCGGCCGCCAGATCACCGTGCAGGATGTTTTCGAGGCGGTCGGCCAGCACTCGGTCGGCACGATCAGCGACGACGAACTGATTGAGATCGAGCAGGTCGCGTGTCCCTCGGCCGGTTCCTGCGGCGCCCAGTTCACCGCCAACACCATGGCCACCGTCGCCGAGGCGATCGGCCTGGCGCTGCCCTATTCCTGCGGCGCGCCGGCTCCCTATGAAATGCGCGACCGGTTCAATTTCGCCTCCGGCGAAAAGATCATGGAACTGATCGCGAAAAACATCCGGCCGCGCGACATCGTCACGCTGAAGGCGCTGGAGAATGCGGCGACCGTGGTCTCGGCCACCGGCGGTTCGACCAACGCGGCACTGCATCTGCCGGCGATCGCCCACGAGGCCGGCATCAAGTTCGACCTGTTCGACGTGGCCAAGATCTTCGAGAAGACGCCTTACATCGCCGACCTCAAGCCGGGCGGCAAATATGTCGCCAAGGACATGTTCGAGGCCGGCGGCATTCCGCTGCTGATGAAGACGCTGCTCGACCACGGCTATCTGCATGGCGACTGCATGACCGTGACTGGCCGCACTTTGGCCGAAAACATGCAGCACGTTGTCTGGAATGAGCATCAGGACGTGGTCCGCCCGGCCAACACACCCATTACCCAAACCGGCGGTGTCGTGGGCTTGAAGGGAAACCTTGCCCCCGAAGGCGCGATCGTGAAGGTCGCGGGCATGGCGGAGTTGAAGTTCTCCGGCCCGGCACGCTGCTTCGATTCGGAAGAGGAATGTTTCGAGGCGGTGACGCAGCGCAGCTACAGGGAAGGCGAGGTTCTCGTCATTCGCTACGAGGGGCCGCGCGGCGGCCCCGGCATGCGCGAGATGCTGTCGACGACGGCAGCACTTTACGGCCAGGGCATGGGCGGCAAGGTGGCGCTGATCACCGACGGGCGCTTCTCGGGCGCGACGCGCGGTTTCTGCATCGGCCATGTCGGCCCCGAAGCAGCCGTAGGCGGCCCGATCGGACTGCTCAGGGATGGTGACGTGATCTCGATCGACGCGGTGAACGGCACGATCGACGTGGCGTTGTCCGATAGCGAACTGGCGGCGAGGGCAAAGACATGGAAGGCGCGCGCGACCGATTATCAGTCGGGCGCGATATGGAAATATGCACAGACGGTAGGGCCGGCGCGCGATGGCGCGGTGACCCATCCGGGCGGTGCGAAAGAAACACACTGTTATGCGGACATCTGAGTTGTTGAAGTCAACACCAGAGTTGTTGAGGTCGTCTGTCTTTTCGGCACTGGTCGTGATCGCCACTTTTGGCGCGACCTTTGGCGCCGTGGGCCAGGCCATGGCCTTCGACGACAAGGTGTTCGACGACAAGACCGGGGTGAAGCCGCAATCCAGCCCATGGGCGGTCTTCCAGTTCGGCTTCTCCGCCTACAAGAACGGCCACAAGGAACAGGCTGCCGAGGCCTACAAATACGCCGCCGAAAACGGCCAGATCGGCGCCACCTGGAAGCTTGCCCGCATGTATGCCGAGGGCGACGGCGTGGCGCGTGACGACTACGAGGCGTTCAAGTTCTTCTCCGAGATCGTCGATCAGGACGTCGAGCCCGGCTCGCCTGAGGAAAGCTATGTCTCCGACGCGCTGGTGGCGCTTGGCGACTATTTGCGCACGGGCATTCCCGGCAGCCCGGTCGCCGAGAACGAGGTGGCGGCCCAGGAATATTACATGCGCGCCGCCGCCAACTACCGCAATCCGAACGCGCAGTTCGAAATGGGGCAGATGTTCCTGAAGGGCGAGGGCGGCGTGAAGGCCAGCGTCAAGCAGGCCGGGCGCTGGTTCCAACTCGCCGCCGAGAAAGGCCATGCCGGCGCACAGGCGACACTGGGCCATTTGTTGTTCCAGAGCGGCAAGATCGTTCGTGGCCTGGCGATGATGACGGCAGCGCTCGAACGCGCTTCGCCGGCTGACCAGCCCTGGATCCGCGGCATGCAGGAAGAGGCATTTGCCACCGCCGGCGAGGCCGACCGCCGCACCGCCATCTCGCTGGCCGATGATATCCTCACCAAGGGCAACAACGCGGATCAGTAGTCTGGCGGCCGCGTCAGCTTCACCAGCAGCACTCGATTTTCGATCGTGATCAGTTCTCGATCGGCTCCGTCGGCACCATGCTGGGCGCCGGCGTCGAGATCGGCGTGACATGGGGTTGTGGCGCCAGCGTGTTTTCCGGGCAGCTATCCCCGATCTTCGTCCACGATGTGTTGTTGAGCACCATGTCGCAGCGAGCCAGATGGCTCCGGTCGGCAAGCGTCAGGCAGGCGACCTGGCCAAGCTGGTAGGATTTTCCATTGGCCAGGCATTCCTGGTCGGCAAATGCCGCACCGGGAGCGGCCATGGCAAATGCCAGGCCGATCGGACAAAGATGAAATCGTGTGCTCATGGAACCCCAGCCGCCATGCTGGCCCGCAATGAGCGGCGCGAAATGTGGCGATATGAGGTCCAGCGCAGACGTGCCCGGCGAGGGTTCTCTCAGGCCGGCTGAAGTGCGAGATCGATCGCCACCGGCACGTGATCGGACGGTTTTTCCCAGGCGCGCACGTGCTTTTCGATCGACGCGGAAGAAAACCGGTTGGCGGCTTCCGGCGACAAGAGCAGGTGGTCGATGCGGATGCCGTTGTTCTTCTGCCACGCGCCGGCTTGATAGTCCCAGAATGTGTAGGTGTCGGGTGCGTCGGTGACCGCGCGCACCGCCTCGGTGAAACCAAGGTTGAGCAGCCGCCGGAAGGATTGTCGCGTCTGCGGCTGGAACAGCGCGTCGCCCAGCCAGTTCTCCGGAAACCGCGCGTCGATCCGCTCGGGAATCACGTTGTAGTCGCCGGCGAGCACCAGAGCCTCCTCCAGTCTCAGCCGTTCTTCGGCCCAGCGCTCCAGCCGCGCCATCCAGGACAGCTTGTAAGGAAACTTCTTCTCGTCATCGATCGGATTGCCGTTCGGCAGATAGAGCGAGGCGACGCGCAGCGCGCCCTTGTCAGTCGAGAAAACCCCTTCGATGAAACGCGCCTGTTCATCGGCATCGTCGCCGGGCAGGCCTCGGATCACCTCGTCGAAGCGCAGCTTCGACAGCAGGGCGACGCCGTTGAAACCCTTTTGGCCGTGGGTTTCGACATTGTAGCCAAGCGCCTCGATCTCGGCGCGCGGGAATTGCTCGTCGACCGACTTGATCTCCTGCAGGCAGACGATGTCGGGTGCGCTCTCGGTCAGCCAATGGGTGAGGTTGCCAATGCGGGCGCGGACACCGTTGATGTTCCAGGTGACGATTTTCATGGCGGTCTCGATGCTGTTCAGTTGGATTCTTGCGGCGGATGGCGTTCGACGAGGCCAATCGTATTGCCAGCCGGGTCCTTTAGGAAGGCCATCCATTCGCTTTCCCCCGCTGGACCGAACTGGCCCTCTGTGTCGCGATGGACAAGTGTTGGCGGCGCGGTGAAGGGTACGCCTGCCGCGACCGCAGAGGCATGGAAGTCATCGAGGCCCGATATGTCGAGATAGACGGTTCCGGCCGGTATGCCGTCGGTGAACAGCAGCCTGATATCGCCGGCCATGATGAAGGCGATGCCCGGCGGGTCGAAGCGCGCATGAACCGCCATGCCGAGCACGTCGCGCCAGAAAGCCAGCGTGGCGTCGAGATCACGGCCAGCCGACAGCGCGATCTGACGGACCGCACCGATAGCAGGCATTCTATATGGAGAAACTCGTGCCGCAGCCGCAGGAGGCGACGGCGTTCGGATTGCGGATCTGGAACGACTGGCCCATCAGATCGTCGACGAAATCGATCACAGAGCCGCCCATATAGACCAGCGACAGATCGTCGATCAGCACGGTGGCACCGTCCTTCTCGATGGCGACGTCGTCGTCATTGCGCGTATCGACCAGATCGAACTTGTAGGAGAAGCCCGAGCAGCCGCCGCCTTCGACCGACACGCGCAGCGCCGTCTTGCCGGCCTCGTTCGAGACAATCCTGGCGATCCGCTTGGCGGCGGCCTCGGTCATATCGACTTTCATGGCAGTCTTGGCATCAGCGCCCATGGGCGTCACCTTGCTTTCGGTTTCACATGATAGGTATGAAGCGCGAGGGGCCAAGTCAACCTGGCTAAGTCAAACGCGGCAGCATCAGCCATGACCAATGAGTTGGGCGACATCGGATTCGGCTATCGGCCGCGCGCCGCCTATGCCTGCGACCCGGCAAAGTCGCGCGGACGGCTGTTCGACGAGGTGGAAAGCCCGACCCGCACGCCATTCCAGCGTGACCGTGACCGCATCATCCATTCGACGGCCTTCCGGCGCCTGAAGCACAAGACGCAGGTCTTCATCGCGCATGAAGGCGACCACTATCGCACCCGGCTGACCCATTCGATCGAAGTGGCGCAGATCGCGCGCGCCCTGGCACGGGCGCTGCGCGGCGACGAGGATCTCGCTGAGGCGGTGGCGCTGGTGCATGATTTCGGCCACACGCCCTTCGGCCACACCGGCGAGGACGCGCTGAACGAAAAGATGGCCACCTGGGGCGGCTTTGACCACAACGCGCAATCGCTGCGCATCGTGACGAGGCTGGAGGCGCGCTACGCCGAGTTCGATGGGCTCAACCTGACCTGGGAAACGCTGGAAGGCCTGGTCAAGCACAATGGACCGCTGACGGACGCCAACGGCAAGGGTCTGAAAGGGCCGGTGCCGCAGGCGATCCGTGATTACTCTGAACTGCACGATCTCGAACTCGACCGGTTCGCCGGCATCGAGGCGCAATGCGCGGCGATCGCCGACGATATAGCCTACAACACGCATGACATCGATGACGGCTTGAGGGCAGGGCTACTGACGCTGGACATGCTGGAGACGGTTTCGCTGCCGGGAACGATCCTGAAAGGCGTTCGCTCACGCTATCCCTCCCTCGATGATGTGCGCACCGGCCACGAGCTGATGCGGCGGCAGATAACCGCCATGGTCGAGGACGTGATCAAGTCGACGACCGCCAATCTCGATCGCATCAAGCCGCGGAGCGCCGATGCAGTGAGGGCAGCTGGCGAGACGATGGTAGTTTTCTCGGCCGAAATGGCTGCCTTGGAGAAAGAACTGAAGGCCTTCCTGTACAAGCACCTCTACCGGCACGCGGAGGTTATGCGGGTGCGCGCGGACGCCGAGCAGATCGTCAAAAATCTGTTCGACGCCTATTTCGCCGATCCGCGCGCCATGCCGGACGGCTGGCGCGAGGGGCTGGATCGGGCCGACGACCGCATCAAGGCGCGCAGCGTCGCCGACTTCCTGGCGGGTATGACCGACACCTACGCGCTCAAGGAACACCGGCGTTTGTTTGACCATACGCCTGAATTGGGCTAGGGCGGGCTCGATTTTGCCGGCCAACGAGCCGGATTCGCTGCAAAGCCGCCAGAGCCAGACCCCAGAGTCACACAAATGAACATCTTCGCCGATTTCACCGCGCGAATCATAAAAGCCGTCGAAGCGCTTGATCTGAAAGACAAAGACGGCGTTTCGCCTGACCTGTCGCGCATTGCCGTCGAGCCGCCGCGCGACGCCAGCCACGGCGACCTGGCGACCAATGCGGCGATGGTGCTGGCCAAGCCGACCGGCCAGAACCCGCGCGCGCTGGCCGAAAGACTGGCGCAGGCGCTGCGTGACGACAAGGATGTCGCGGCGACGGAAGTGGCAGGGCCCGGTTTCGTCAATCTCAGGCTCAAGGACGGCTTCTGGCAGACACATCTGACCGCACTGCTCGGCGAGGGCCGCAACTATGGCCGCTCGACGGTTGGCGGCGGCAGGAAGACCAATGTCGAATATGTCTCGGCCAATCCGACCGGGCCGATGCATGTCGGCCATTGCCGGGGTGCTGTCGTCGGCGACGCGCTTGCCAATCTGATGGCCTTCGCCGGCTACGATGTGACCAAGGAATATGTCATCAACGATGCCGGCTCGCAGATCGACGTGCTCGGCCGTTCCGCATTCCTGCGCTACCGCGAAGCGCTGGGCGACGATATCGGCGAAATACCCGCCGGTCTCTATCCCGGCGATTACCTGGTGCCCGTCGGCCAGGCGCTGGTCGCGGAATTCGGCCGCTCGCTTCTGCAGATGCCCGATGACGAGGCGCTCGCCATCGTCAAGGATCGCACCATCGATGCGATGATGGCGATGATCCGCGAGGACCTGGCGATGCTCAACGTGCATCACGACGTGTTCTTCTCCGAGCGCACGCTGCACGCCGACAATGCCAGGAAGATCCGCTCGGCGATCAACGATTTGACGCTGAAGGGCCATATCTACAAGGGCAAGCTGCCGCCGCCCAAGGGCGAGAAACCCGACGATTGGGAGGACCGCGAGCAGACGCTGTTCCGCTCGACCGCGGTCGGCGACGACATGGACCGGGCGCTGGTCAAGTCCGATGGCTCGTTCACCTATTTCGCCGCCGACGTCGCCTATCTCAAGGACAAGGTCGATCGCGGCTTCGTCGACCTGATCTATGTGCTCGGCGCCGACCATGGCGGCTACGTAAAGCGGCTGGAGGCCTTGGCGCGGGCGATTGCCGGCGACGAGGTGAAGCTCACTGTCCTGCTGTGCAATCTGGTCAAGCTGTTTCGCGAGGGCGAACCGGTGCGTATGTCGAAGCGGTCGGGCGATTTCGTGACGCTGCGCGAAGTGGTGGAGGAGGTCGGCCGCGACGCGATCCGCTTCATGATGCTCTACCGCAAGAACGATGCGCCGCTGGATTTCGATTTCGTCAAGGTGACCGAGCAGTCCAAGGACAATCCGGTGTTCTATGTCCAGTACGCCTCGGCGCGCTGTCATTCGGTGTTCCGGCAGGCGAGCGAGCAACTGGGCGAAGCCAATTTCGACCGCAACAGCCTGGCGTCGGCCGCGGCATTGCTGACCGATGAGGGCGAGATCGGCCTGATCCGCAAGCTCGCCGAATACCCGCGGCTGATCGAGTCCGCCGCCCTTGCGCTCGAGCCGCATCGGCTGGCATTTTACCTCTATGATCTGGCTTCCAGCTTCCACGGACACTGGAACCGTGGCACGGATAATCCGGACTTACGTTTTGTTAAGGTTAACGACCGACAATTGACGCATGCCAGACTAGGGCTGGTGCAGGCTGTTTCGGACGTTTTGACGTCCGGCCTGACGTTGATCGGGGCCGCCGCGCCCACCGAAATGCGTTAGGTTTGACTAAATAACCTGTCACCTTTTGCCCACATTGCGCTGGTAAGGGCCAACCCTACGCGACGTCCATGGCGTCCGAATGAGTGCGAGTTCGGGAACAATAATGGCAGACAGAACCCAGCTGAGAGTAGCCGACAACAACGACATCGCTGACGATGATCCGTTCGCGGAACTGACCAGGATCATGGGATTCGACCCGCGCCAGCCGGTCAGGCCGCAATCGCCCGCCCAGCCGCAGGCCCCAGCCGCCGATCGCGGGCTCGAAGAGGGCGATTTCGATATCGATCTCGAGAAAGAAATGATGGGCGAGTTCGGCGCTGACGACAGCGACGCCGCTCCGGTTGTCCAGGCTCATGAGCCGACCTTCGAGCATGAGCCGGCATTCCAAGCGGCTGACGCCAGCGCGATGGACGACGAGCTTTCGGTGTCGCTCGACGACGATTTCCAACTGGACATGGCTGAGATCGACGGCCACGTCGCCGGCACCAGCCATGCGGTCGCAGCTGAAGCCGCGCCGTCCGTCGAGCCGGCTTTCGCGTCTGATTTTGACGATGCCGTCGCCGGTTCGCTTGAGGACGTCTCCCCCTTCGAGGACGATCAGTCGATGGCGGACGAGCTTGCCACTTCGCTCGACCAGGACCTCCGGATCGATGAGGAAGCCGAAGAGGCCCAATACGCCGTTGCCGACACGCACGCTTCTGTCGAGCCAGTTGCCTCAGATGACGAATTCGACGATGCGGTGGCAGTCTCGCTTGAAGACGAGCTGGTGCTCGACGACCATTCGGCGGCCGAACAGTCATTCGTGGTCGCCGAGCCCGTCGAGTATCCCATGCCGGAGCAAGCGGCGGCGCGTGACGGCCATGCAATCTCCGATGAAAGCTTTGCCGGCCATTTCGACGACGCCATGGCTGATGTCGACATGGATTTCGACGTTCGCGCGGATGAGCCGAATGCCTTCGACGAGCCGCCAACGCATGATGCGTTTGCCGATGTCGCTGACGCGAAGGGCGAGCTTCCCAGCCCTGAGAGCGTGCCGGACGATGCTTTTGACCTGAATTTGGACGACGCGTTTGCCGAAACGGTCGAAGAGCCGGTCACAGAGGTTGCCGCCGTTGCCGCCCAGCCGGCGGCGCCGGAAGCCTACATCGCAGCCGCGGTGCATGCCCCGACCGCGGACGAACGGAGCCTGGAAGACGAGTTGAATGCGCTGCTGGGTGCCATGACGGCGCGCACAGTGCCGGTGGCCAGTGAGCCCGTCACGGCTCAGCCGGCTGTCGCTGCCCTGCCGCCTGTTGCCGAGCCCGCCGAGGAACCGGCCGACCTTGTCGGCGACCTCGACTGGGATCTTGACGAACCCGCGCCTGAGCAGGACCGGCATGTTGGCACGGCCCAAGCGGCCGATGCGGATATTGACGACCTTATGCTTGATGAACTCCAGGATACGACCTGGAACACGGTTGGCGATGTCGATTTCGACGATGATGCGTTCGACGCGGCTTTGCCCAAGGATCTTGATCCGCGTGACGAAGCCGCTGACCGGGACAATTCGGCGGATTCTCTCGATTGGCTTGCGGAGCGTTCCCAACCGGCAGAGCCGCCGCGTTCGTGGAGCCGCGTGACGCCGGTTCCGCAGCAGCCGTCATTCAGCGCTCAGCCTGCGTTTGGTGCTCAGCCGGCCGCTTCGGTGGCATCCGTGGCCGCCGGGCCGGCAGTCGCCGCCATGACATCCTACCGTTCGTCCGAGCCGGTCGAGGCCGTGGCTCCCGCTGCCCCGGTATCGGCGCCGCAATCGCGCCAGCCGGCGCATTACGAAGACATGCCCGACGTCGAAACGGTCGATGTACCCGAGCGTGTCGTCGCGCTGGCGGACGATCTCGATATTCCCGAACTGCACTTCGAGGAAGACCAGCCAGCGTCGCCTGGCTACGACGATCTCGATGCGGAGTTCTCCAGCCTTCTCTCCGAGATGAACGCGGTGGAGGTCGCTGCCGCTCCCACAGGCAATTTGGCCGGCGCGTCTTACGATGATGACTCCTATGCCGCGGGCTTCAAGCCGGGCTATGACAGCCTCAAGCCGGCATATGACGGGGTCAAGCCGGGCTATGATGGGATCAAGCCGGGCTATGAGCCGGAAGCGCGGACCTATGCCGCGCGGCCGATGGACATGTCCGCCCGCGCGGCGGCGCCCACGGGTTATGCCGACGCCTCTGGTTTCGACCTTGACAGTCTGCCAGGGAGCCAGCCGGTTTCCCAAGCCGATGATTTCACCGTCGATGAACTCGACTACGATCCCGAACTCGACGAGGCTATGGCTGTCCCGGGGCTCGGCGAGCGTGAGGCCGCGAGGCCGTCGCGCGGACGCGGCCTGTTCATCGCCGCGATTGTCGGCGCGGTCGCCGTCGCGGGCGGTCTCGGTGCCTTTGCGCTGTCCTTTGGCGGCAAGGGCGGCAGCGAAGCGCCTGTCATCGTCAAGGCCGACAACGCGCCGATCAAGGTTAAGCCGGAGAATCCGGGCGGCGCCGTGGTGCCCAACCAGGACAACAAGGTCTACGACGCGGTCAGGGGCGCAAAGCCAGCCGAGCCGGTCCAGGAAAAGCTGGTCACCAACGTCGAAGAGCCGGTTGACGTGCAGGCGAAGGACCCGGCCCGCGCCATCGATCTTTCGCCGGACCAAAATGCAGCCGCCGCTGGAACCGATGTCGGCAATGCCGCGCCGATGTCCGGCGCCGCTTCGGCCGACAACGCTTCTGCCGATAGCACTGCGCCGGCGCCCAAGTCCGAGGATCGCATCGCGCAGGTGCTGCAGGATGCCGACAAGGGCACCAATGCCGATGTCGTCGCCGTTGCGCCGCGCAAGGTGAGGACCATGGTGGTCAAGTCGGACGGTTCGCTGGTGCCGCGTGAAGATCCGGCAGCGCCCGCCGCTCCGCAAATGGCCGCTACCGAGCCGGTCGATCCGGCGCCGCAGCATGTCGCCCCGGCGGCGCAAGCCGATGCGGACCAGACCGGCACCGTGGCGCCTGCCGCCGCCCAGGCGGACGACGAGCCGGCCCTCAAGCCGGTCGCCAAGCCGAAAGCCGAGGCCCAATCGGCGAACACGCCGGCAAAGGTTCCGCTCGCGCCGCAGCGTCCGTCCGACCAGCCGGTCGATGTTGTCGGCGAGGTCAAGCCCGATCAGGTTGCGTCCATAGATCCGGCATCGACCGCGGCCGGCGGTGGCTCGTGGTCGATGCAGATCGCCTCGCAGCCGACCGTCGAAAGCGCCCAGTCCAGCTATCAGGATCTGCAGCGCCGCTATGGCAGCGTGCTTGCCGGGCGTACCGCCAACATCGTCAAGGCCGAGATCGCCGGCAAAGGCACGTTCTACCGCGTGCGCGTTCCGGCCCAGTCACGCAATGACGCGATCAATTTGTGCACCAGTTACAAGGCCGCCGGCGGCAACTGCTTCGTCTCGCGCTAAAGCCGGAGCCAACCATCAAAAGCCGGCGCGGTCCACCGCGCCGGCTTTTTCATGGGGAAAGCAGATCCGGCATTGTCCCGGATGAATCCCTGGCGATTCCCTTTGATCGCACAAAGCCCTAAACTGCCGACATGACCGAATCAAAATCCATGATCCTCGGCTGTGCCGGGAAATCGCTTACCCGCGAAGAAATCAATTTCTATCGCAATGAATGCCCGTGGGCCTTCATCCTGTTTGCGCGCAACATTGGCGAGACCGAACAGATCCGCGATCTGGTCGCCGAGATGCGGGACTGCCTAGGGCGTCCGGACGCGCTGGTGTTCATCGATCAGGAAGGCGGCCGTGTGCAGCGCTTGCGACCGCCGCTGGCACCGAACTATCCCGCCGGCGGCGCGCTCGGCGCGCTGTGGCGCGACGATCATGATGCCGGCGCCCGAGCGGCCTGGCTGATGGCGCGGCTGCATGCCTTCGACCTGCTGCGCTACGGCATCACAGCCGATTGCCTGCCGGTGCTCGATGTGCCGATCGAAGGCGCCAGCGATGTCATCGGCGCGCGGGCCTATGGCAAGGATCCGCGACCGGTGATCGAGCTCGGCCGCGCAGCCGCGGAAGGGCTGATGTCGGGCGGCGTGCTGCCGGTCATGAAGCATATTCCGGGTCATGGACGTGCCTTTGCCGACACGCATTTCGAACTGCCGGTGGTCAATGCCTCGCTCAGCGATCTGCAGCGGCATGATTTCGCCCCGTTCAAGGAGCTTAGCCATCTGCCGATGGCGATGACAGCCCATGTCGTCTACAGCGCGATCGACCCCAACAATCCGGCGACCACCTCCGGCAAGGTCATCGACGAGATCATCCGGCGCGAAATCGGCTTCGACGGACTGCTGATGAGCGACGACACCTCGATGAAGGCACTTTCTGGGGATTTCCCGACAAAGGCGGCCTCGATCCTTGCGGCGGGCTGCGATCTGGTCCTTCACTGCAACGGGGTTTTTGAGGAGATGGCCGGCATCGCATCGCGCACCATGGGGCTTGAGGGCACGTCGCTGGAGCGCGCAAAGCGGGCGCTGACCTATATAAAGAACCGTGACACGGTTGAAGAAACCGAAATACGTGCCGAATTCGCCACCTACTTCGATGCGGTGGCATAGCAAAGGGAAAGCGACAGGCAGTGGCGGAAACATTGGAAAGCAAGGCCGCGAAGGCCGCACCGATGGACCGTCTGTGGGCCGAGAATGACGATTCACGCGTTACCGGCGACCCGTCGCTGGTCGTCGACGTGGCCGGCTTCGAAGGTCCGCTCGATCTTCTGCTGCATCTTGCCCGCACCCAGAAGGTCGATCTGGCTCGCATTTCGATCCTGGCGCTGGTCGAGCAATATCTGACCTTTGTCGAGACGGCGAGGGCGCTCAGGCTGGAGCTTGCCGCCGACTATCTGGTGATGGCGGCGTGGCTGGCCTTCCTCAAGTCCAAGCTCCTGGTCCCCAAGCAGCCCGGCGACGAGGGCGAAAGCGGCGAGGAACTGGCGGCGGTGCTGCAGTTCCGCCTGAAGCGGCTGGAAGCCATGCGCGACGCCTCGGCGCGTCTGGTCAACCGCAACCGGCTCGGCCGAGACGTGTTTGCGCGCGGCATGCCGGAAATGGTCATCGTCGAAAAGCGTAACGCATATTCGGCCTCGCTCTACGATCTCTTGACCGCCTATGCCCAGCAGCGCCAGAAGCAGGCGATCAACAATGTGACCATCGCCAGGCGCGGTGTCTGGTCGCTCAAGGACGCGCGCGACATCCTGACCCGCCTGGTCGGGGCTGCAAGCGACTGGACGGCGCTGGAGAGTTTTCTGATCGCATACATGACCAGTCCCGAGGAGCGGCGCACGGCGATCGCCAGTTCGTTTGCGGCCACGCTGGAGCTGGTGCGCGACGGCACGATGGACGTGCGGCAGGATCAGACGTTCGCGCCGATCTACCTGCGCGGCCGCACGCAGGCAATCAAGGCAGTCGAGGTGGCATCATGAGCGAACGCTTCAACGCTTCGGTTGTCCCGTTCAAGGTCGGCGATGAACCCGAAGAGGAGTTGCTTTCCCAGGATCCGGCCGAGCAGCAGCTACAGAACCCGGCCGAACGGCTGCATCTGGCCGAGGCCGTGCGCATGGCCGAGGCGATCGTGTTCGCCAGCGCTGAACCCGTCAGCGAAAAGCAGCTTGCGGCCCGCCTCCCTGACGGCATCAACATTGCCCTGGCCATGGCCGAGCTGCAGCAGATCTATGCGCGGCGCGGCGTCAATCTGGTGCGTGTGGGCGACGCCTGGGCGTTCCGCACCGCCGGCGACCTGGCTTTCCTGATGAGCCGCGATACCGTCCAGCAAAGGAAGCTCTCCCGCGCGGCTCTCGAAGTGCTGGCGATCATTGCCTATCACCAGCCGGTGACGCGTGCCGAGATCGAGGACATCAGGGGCGTGGAGACCTCAAAAGGTACGCTCGACACGCTGCTGGAAACGGAATGGGTGCGCATGCGCGGCCGGCGAAAGACGCCCGGACGCCCTGTGACCTACGGCACGACGGAGACCTTCCTCGACCATTTCGCGCTGGAAGAGATTCGCGATCTTCCTGGCATGGAGGAACTGAAGGGGGCCGGACTGCTTTCGGGCCGCATGCCGTCGAATTTCTCCATTCCGCAGCCGCCGGCCGATCCCGACGCATTGACCGACGACGAGGATGCGCTGACCGATATCGATCTCGAGGAACTCGGCCTGCTGACGCCGCGCGTCACGGAAGATTGACTGGCATTGGCGGCGAACTTGATGAGGATGCGCGGATTCGTAGCGGGCGTTCCCGTCGAAAATGCGTGACATCCGTCACCCTTTCATAAACTCTGTCGCAGTTGTGTTTGAATCCCAACGCGAAAACGCATAGATCATCGCCAGGGAAAACATTCGAGAGAGATTTGCTATGGGTTCATTTTCGATTTGGCATTGGCTGATCGTGCTGGTGATCGTGCTTTTGGTGTTTGGCCGCGGCAAGATTCCCGAGCTGATGGGCGATATGGCCAAGGGCATCAAGAGCTTCAAGAAGGGCATGGCCGACGACGAGGTTGCCGAAGACAAGCGCACCGTCGAACACCGTGCCGACGAGACCGTTGCGGCCGCGAAGGAAAAAGCCAGCAAGAGCTGAGCCAAAGGTTCTAGTCGGAACAGAGTGCCATGTTTGAAGTCGGCTGGACCGAAATGCTGGTCATCGCGATCGTCATGATCGTGGTCGTCGGACCCAAGGATTTGCCCAATATGCTGCGCACCTTCGGCCGCACGACGGCGAAGCTGCGCGCCATGGCGTCCGATTTCCAGAAACAGTTCAACGAGGCGCTGAAGGAAGCCGAGCTCGACGACGTCAAGAAGTCAGTCGACGAGCTCAGGGGTCTCAGCCCGATGGCCGAGATCAGGAAGCAGCTCAATCCGTTCGAACAGGCCGCGGCCGATGTTCGCTCCGGCGTCGATGCGGCGATGAAGCCGAAGCCGGCCGATCCGGCAAGCTCTGTCGCTTCGACCCCGCAGGCGGCCGAGCCGTTGAAGAACGGTGCAACGACCATGCCTGGCGTCAACGGACCGGAAGCAGCGCCAGCAGCGCCGATTTTCCCGGCGATGACCGACGAATCGGTGGTGACGACGTCAGTACCGGCGGCACCTGTCGTGGCGCCGAAGGCATCCGCGGCGAAGAAACTAACCAAGCCTGCACCGGCAAAAGCGACGCCGGCTGCAAAAGCTTCGGCAAATGGTGCAAAGGTTGCCGCGAAGGCAGCGTCTGCGTCCAAGACGCCGGCGAAGGCCGTGACGACGGCACAGCCTGAAACGCTCAGGGCCAAGACGCCCGCTGCGGCCAAGGCTATCGCGGCCAAGACTGTAGCGACCAAGACGGGGGCGAAAGCCGAACCGAAGCTTGCAGCGGTGAAGAAGCCGGTGGCCAAGAAGACGGCTGGAGCCGCCAAGTGAGCGTTTCGGACACCGAAAAGGACGAGATCGAGAAATCGTCGGCGCCGCTGATGGAGCATCTGATCGAGTTGCGCCGGCGGCTGATCTGGTCGCTGGGCGGCTTCTTCGTTGCCTTCCTGGTCTGTTTCTTCTTCGCCAAGAAACTGTTCAACCTCCTGGTCGTGCCGTTCAAATGGGCGACGCAATGGGCAGGGCTCGATCCGCACAAGGTCGAGCTGATCTACACGGCGCCGCAGGAATTCTTCTTCACTCAGGTCAAGCTCGCCATGTTCGGCGGCATGGTGATCGCCTTTCCGCTGATCGCCACGCAGATCTACAAGTTCATCGCGCCCGGCCTGTACAAGAACGAGCGGAATGCCTTCCTGCCGTTCCTGATCGCGTCGCCGATCCTGTTCCTGATGGGTGCGTCGCTGGTCTATTTCTTCTTCACGCCGATGGTGATGTGGTTCTTCCTCGCCATGCAGCAGGCCGGCACCGACGATCAGGTGCAGATTTCGCTGCTGCCGAAAGTGTCGGAATATCTCAGCCTGATCATGACGCTGATCTTTTCCTTCGGCCTGGTGTTCCAGCTGCCGGTGGTGACCAGCCTGATGACACGGGTCGGCATGCTGTCGTCCAAGGGACTGGCCGAGAAGCGCAAATGGGCGATCGTCATTGCCTTCGTCGTCGCGGCGATACTGACGCCGCCCGATCCGATGAGTCAGATCGGCCTGGCCATCCCGACCATCCTTCTCTACGAGGTGTCCATCTGGGCTGCCCGGCTGATCGAGCGCGATCGGGAAAAGCAGCGCGTGGCACGCGAGAAGCAGGATGCGGCGGACGAGGTGGCGGACAAAGCACCGGACGAGCCCCCGGCACCTGCCTCCTCATAGGCAACAGAGCGGCTGCAGCGGCGGAAAAACATAGTCGTCGCCCCGCCCATCTTGCATCGATCTCGGATGCGGTTTACGCCCTCTGGCTGAAACGCATCGCGCTCAAAGCGATGCGTTTCAGTTTTGTTTTGAGCATATCGTTGTCCCAAAATCGCTGTGCACTTTTGGGCGACATGCTACCCAGGAGCGTTCAAACCATGCTTGACATCAAATGGATTCGCGACAACCCGAAGGCCCTTGTCGAGGCGCTGGTGAAGCGCTCGTGGTCGGCTGACGAGGCGCAGTCCATGGTCGACGGGCTGATCGCCTCGGACGAGGCGCGGCGCGAGCACGTTACCGAACTGCAGACCAAGCAGGAGCGCCGCAATGCCGCGTCGAAGGAGATCGGTAACGCCATGCGTTCGGGCGATGCCGCCTTGGCCGAAAAGCTGAAAGCCGAAGTCGGCGAGATCAAGGTCTTCATCCAGAACGGCGAGGCGCGTGAACGCGAACTCGACAAGGCGCTGAACGACGCGCTGGCAGTGCTTCCCAACGTGCCGCTCGACGATGTGCCGGTCGGCAAGGACGAGCACGACAATGTGGTCAAGCACATCGTCGGCAAGGTGCCGACGCGGCCGAACTGGGTGAAGGAGCATTTCGAGATCGGCGAAGCGCTCGGCATGATGGATTTCGAGCGCGCGGCAAAGCTGTCGGGCTCGCGCTTTACGGTGCTGAAAAGCGGACTGGCCCGGATGGAACGTGCGCTCGGCCAGTTCATGCTGGACCTGCATACGACCGAACACGGCTACGAGGAAGTCATCCCGCCGTTGATGGTCAAGGACGATGTTCTGTTCGGCACCAACCAATTGCCGAAGTTCGAGGAAGATCTGTTCTTCACGCCGCACGGGGAGGGCAGGCTTGGCTTGATTCCCACCGCCGAGGTCCCACTCACCAACCTTGTGCGCGAAGAAATCACCGCGCATGAAAAACTGCCGCTGCGCTATACCGCGCTGACGCCGTGCTTCCGCTCGGAAGCGGGTTCGGCCGGGCGCGACACGCGCGGCATGCTGCGCCAGCACCAGTTCTACAAGGTCGAGCTGGTGTCGATTACCGACCAGGAATCGTCACTCGCCGAGCATGAGCGGATGACGCAATGCGCCGAGGAAGTGCTGAAGCGGCTCGGCCTGCCGTTCCGCACCATGACGCTGTGCACCGGCGACATGGGCTTTGGCGCGCGCAAGACCTACGACATCGAGGTCTGGCTGCCCGGCCAGAACGCCTATCGCGAGATCTCGTCCTGCTCGATGTGCGGCGATTTCCAGGCGCGCCGCATGGACGCCCGCTACAAGGACAGGGACGGCAAGGGCAACCGCTTCGTCCACACGCTCAACGGCTCGGGCACAGCCGTTGGCCGCGCGCTCATCGCTGTCATCGAAAACTACCAGAATGAAGATGGCAGCGTAACCATTCCTGAAGTGCTGCGGCCTTACATGGGCGGTCTGGAAAAGATCGAAGCGAAATAATGCGTATCCTCCTGACCAACGACGACGGCATTCATGCCGAGGGCCTGGCGTCGCTCGAACGCGTCGCACGTACGTTGTCCGACGATGTCTGGGTGGTGGCGCCCGAGCAGGACCAGTCCGGCTACGCGCATTCGCTGTCGATCTCGGAGCCGCTGCGGCTGCGCAAGATCGGCGAGAAGCATTTTGCCGTGCGCGGCACGCCGACGGATTGCGTCATCATGGGCGTCAAGAAAATTCTGCCTGGCGCACCCGACCTGATCCTGTCCGGCATCAATTCGGGCGCCAACATCGCCGATGACGTCACCTATTCGGGCACCGTCGCCGGCGCCATGGAAGGCGCGCTGCTCGGTATCCGCTCGATCGCGCTCAGCCAGGGCTACAGCTATGTCGGCGAAGATCGCGTCGTGCCCTACGAGACGACAGAAGTGCTGGCGCCGGCGCTGCTGAAGAAACTTGTCGCGACGCCGTTGCCGGACGGCGTGCTGCTCAACGTCAATTTTCCCAACTGCACGCCCGAAGAGGTCGCGGGCACGGTGGTCACCACGCAAGGCAAGCTCGTGCACTCCCTGTGGGTGGACGAGCGCCGCGACGGGCGCGGCCTGCCTTACTACTGGCTGCGCTTCGGCGGCGAGCCGGTCGAGGGCAAGCAAGGCACCGATCTCTACGCGTTGCGCAACAGGCTGGTGTCGGTGACGCCGCTGCAGCTCGACCTGACCGCGCATGAAATCCGTGACCAATTGAGCAAGGCGCTTGCATGAACCAAGGCCTCCCGATCGATGACCGCGAAGGTTTTGCTGCCTTTCTGCTGCGCCTGCGCGGCCGGGGGACTGTGCCGAAGGCGCTGATCGCGGCCTTCGAGGCGACGCCGCGGCGCGGCTTCCTGGCGGCCCAGTTCCATCAGATCGCCTGGTCGGACCGTATGCTGCCGATCGAATGCGGCGAGGCGATCGAAGGTGCCGACATGCAGGCGGCGGTGATCGCGGCGCTCGCTATCGAGCAGGGCAACCGCGTGCTCGAGATCGGCACCGGCTCGGGCTACACTTCGGCGGTGATGTCGCGGCTGGCGGCGCGGGTCATCACCACCGATCGCTACAAGACGCTCGCCGAGCAGGCGCGGCAGCGCTTCGAGGCGCTCGGCATCGGCAATGTGATCGTGCGCCACGCCGATGGTTCCGGCGGGCTGCCGAATGAAGGGCCATTTGACCGTATCGTCGCCTGGGCTGCCTTCGACAGCCTGCCGCGCTTCCTGCTCGACCAGTTGTCGAGCGGCGGTATCGTCATCGCTCCGATCGGCCCCGAAGAGGGCGAACAGGTGCTGGCCAAGCTGACCAAGGTCGGCAGCCGCTTCGAGCGTGAAGACATCGGCCTCGTTCGCCTGCAGCCGATCCTGCGCGGTGTCGCCGCTGTCATCTAGCGCGTATGTCGATGTTCAGGCCGCGCCGCGTCGGGTGCGCGCGCCGTCTTCGACCCCGGCCGGCATGACCTGAAAATCTCCCCTGGGCTCGCTCTCTAATATTTTAAGAAAAATTGCGTCGGATTCCATGGGGTTAACCGTCGAGTAACATTAACGCGCTTTAATCATGCCTAGTTTGTACCGGGTATGTGCGGGTTAGTGCGATGCAACTCAGTGTTTTGAAGACAAACGGTCGCAATCTGGCGCGAGGCTGCGCCATACTGATGGTCGCGGGTGCCGCTGCGGGGTGCAGTTCCCAAGTTTCGCGGTTCAATGGCGTCGACGATGTCTTTACATCCTCGACCAACAATCAGCGCGCCATCATCAACAAGCAGGATGCCGTACAGCAGCCCTATCCGGGCGATGTCGCCGCCGCTCCGATCGATGGCAGCCATACACAGTCGGTCAGCCGCTCCAGCCTCGATCCGGTCTCGACGCGGCCGCTGCCGCCGCCGGTTGCCCAGGCTTCCGAAGTGGCGCCGGTGTCGAAGCCGGTACGCACCGCATTGGCCCCGGCACCGCATGTCGACAGGACCACGACCGGCACCGTCGCCCCAGTGGCGTCGCCTTTCAAGGTTTCGCAACCTGACGAACCCCGCGTGGCTGCTTCCGGCACTCCGCATGCAACCGAGATCGTCGTCAGGGACGGCGAAACGATCGGCGGCCTGGCGCAGCGCTACAAGGTGCCGTCCGACGTGATCATGAAGGTCAACGGGTTGAGCGCGACCAAGGGGCTGAAGACCGGCCAGAAGCTGGTCATCCCGGCCTACGCCTATTCGAGCAAGAGCGAGCCGAAGCTCGCGGATGCCAAGCCGGCGAAAGACACCAAGCACAACCTGCCGGCCACCGCGCCCGACAAGGTGGCCGTCCTGCCGCAGCAGCCGAAGCCTAGGGAGGGCAAGTCCGCCGCTCCGGTCGACACGTCGGCCGCCGCGAGCCAGCCCAAGGAGCCCAAGCCGCAGGTAGCTGCGGCCAAGGCGACCAATGCAGCTGGCACCTATACGGTTCAGTCGGGCGACACGCTTTCCTCGATTGCCAGGAAGACCGGTGTCGGTGTCGTTGCCATCAAGCAGGCCAACGGCATGCAGGATGGCTTGCTCAAGATCGGCCAGACCCTGAAGGTGCCTGCCGGTGGAACCGCGATCGTCGCCGCCGCCAAGCCGGCCAAGGTCGATCCGGTGACGACGGCCACGACGCAGCCCGCGGCAAAGACCACGCCGTCGGAAACGCTGGCGTCCTACACGCCGCCGAAGAAGGATTCGAAGGTCATCCAGCAGGCCGAGGCCGACGACGCCGTCGCGCCAGACGCCACCGGCATCGGCAAGATGCGCTGGCCGGTGCGCGGCCGCGTGATTTCCGGTTTCGGCTCCGGCAAAGACGGCGTTGACATCGCCGTACCCTCTGGCACACCGGTCAAGGCAGCCGAAAACGGTGTCGTCATCTATGCCGGCGACGGCCTCAAGGAATTCGGTAACACGGTGCTGGTGCGCCACGAGAATGGCCTGGTCACCGTCTACGGCCACGCCAGCTCGATCGAGGTCCAGCGCGGCCAGAAGGTCAAGCGCGGCCAGGAAATCGCGCTGTCGGGCATGAGCGGCACGACGGACTCGCCGAAGCTGCACTTCGAAGTGCGCAAGAACTCCGCCCCGGTCGATCCGTCCGGCTATCTCGAATAGTCGAGGCTATCTCGAATAGAAGAAAAAAAGCAATTTTGCGGGCCGTCTGACCTCCAGTCCGGCCCGCCGGCTCAGCCCGTTCCGAAAGGAGCGGGCTTTTTCAGCTTCAACGCGACGCGCCAGTCTTCAAGCTTCAAAGATGATCACGCAGGGTGTCGGCGATCATGACGCCAAGGCTGCTGGCCTTGATGCCGAGAAGCGTCTCCGCGTCGGAGGAATCGACCAGCAAGGGATTGTCGAAGAGGTAGCTCATTTCGATGAGCTCATGCATGCCCGATGCCTCCATTTCGGGGATGGAATAGGAACGTGTCTCTGGAATTTCACGGTGAAGCATTGCCGCCGTCGTTAGGATGAGTTCCCGGGGTGAGGCGTGTTGCGATGGAACATGGAATGCTCGTCCCCATTCGCCCGTGTAGCGGGAAGCGGCGACCAGTGTCCTGGCCACGTCCTTCGTGAAGGACCAGGCATGAGTCGCGTCGAGGTTTCCAATGAAAGCAGTCGGCCTCCCCTCGATTATGGAGGGCAGCGCGACCAGTGAGAAAGAGCTGATCGCGCCATGTCCAAGATAATCGCTGGACCGCACTTCGACTGCCGGCACGTCCGCACGGACCGCGCGCTGCCACATGATCGTCCGGGCGGTTCCTTTCTTCGAAGTCGGATCCAGAGACAGGTCGGAGTGAAGCGGACTATCGGCATGTTCGCCATAGCCATAGAGGTTTCCGAGTATCACAAGCTTCGCGCCGACCGCTTCCGCGGCCCGCACGGTGCCGTCGATGATTGGGAAAAAGTCGGTCGGCCACCGGTGATAGGCGGCCATGGCACACATGAAAACGGCGTCGGCGTTTCGGCAGATACGCGCCAGTTCAACGCCATCGGTGGCATCGGCCTGCACCGCCCGGACGTTCCGCAACCCGTTTGAGCCGACACTCCGGCTCGTGAGAACGACATCATGTCCTTCTTCTCCCAGAAGGCGCGCGGTCTCGTGCCCGACCGGGCCTGCTCCGACAACTACATAAAAACCCATGGCAACCTCTCGTCCAAACTCTATGGAGAGGCGTAGGTACATGTCCCCGGCATTGAAAATCGCGCGGAAATTGCCAATTCTTGGACAGGTTTTGCCATGAAGTGAGAAAGCATGCATTCGCAGTCTGTTCCGGCTCGATTTCCGCCCGACGTCACAATGGCCTTCTGGCATATCGAAGCGGGCGTCCATCGTCTCTCCAAAGCGGCCCATCATCGCATCATGGTGCATGCAAGCGCGGCGACGCGTTCCTACTGCAATGAGGTTGGTCGATATTTCGTGAGGCGCGCCGGCGATATTGACCTGGTGCCCGCTGGCCAAGAGGGCGGTTTCGAGACTGAAACCCCGTTCGACACGATCGAGATCGCGTTACAACCAGCCCTGATGGAAAGGGTGGCGGCTGAGCTTGGCGGCAAGGCGCGCGCATTGCCGCTCGACACACGTCACCTGCTTCGTGATCAGCGCATCCAACATCTCGCCCGAGCACTCGAGAGCGATGTCAACGCAAACTCACCGAGTGGACCTTTGTTTGCCGACAGCATTGGCGCAGCTCTTGCGGTGAGGCTGCTCGGTCTTGACAATCTCGATGTCGACCGAAGAAACCGGTTGTCAGATGCCCAGCTCAAGCGTGTGTTGGAGCATATTGAGGCTGGCCTGCACGAGCCCCTTTCGATCCTCCGACTGAGCCGAGTTGCCGGGGCGAGCAGCTCGCACTTGCGGGCTTGGTTCAAGGCGGCGACAGGCTTCACCCTGCACCGGTACGTCTTGCGACGCCGGGTCGAACGCGCACGCGTCCTGCTCCGGCGCGGGGATCTCAGCACAAGCGAGGTTGCGGAATTGACGGGCTTTGCGCACCAGTCACACCTGGCGCATTGGATGCGTCGTGAGATCGGCCAAACGCCGCGTGACTTGCGGCGGTCGCAGCCCAAATGATCTTGTCATTGGATGGCGTTGGCGACGCCACCCAGCGTATCAGTCCCTCAGTGGCTTGCCGAGCCGGCCAGCCAGGTCCTGGGTGAACTGCCAGGCGACGCGACCTGAGCGGCTGCCGCGGGTGGTCGCCCATTCCAGTGCTTCGGCGCGCAGTTGCTCGGGATCCACGACAAGGCCATGGTGCCTGACATAGCCGTCGATCATGTCGAGATACTCGTCCTGCGAACATTTGTGGAAGCCGAGCCACAGCCCGAACCGGTCGGACAGCGACACTTTTTCCTCGACCGCCTCGGACGGGTTGATGGCGGTCGAGCGCTCGTTCTCGATCATGTCGCGGGGCAAAAGATGCCGGCGGTTCGAGGTGGCATAGAAGATGACATTGGCGGGGCGGCCCTCGACGCCGCCTTCGAGCGCTGCCTTGAGCGATTTGTAGGAGGTGTCGTCATGGTCGAAGGAGAGGTCGTCGCAAAACAGGATGAAGCGGAAGGGCGCCGCCTTGAGCAATCCCATCAGCTTCGGCAGCGTGTCGATGTCCTCGCGGTGGATTTCGATCAGCTTCAACGGCAGGTCGGACTTGGTCCTGGCGTTGATCTGGGCATGCACGGCCTTGACCAGCGACGATTTGCCCATGCCGCGCGCGCCCCACAACAATACGTTGTTGGCCGGATAGCCGCCAGCGAAGCGTTCGGTGTTGTCGACAAGGATGTCGCGGACGCGGTCGACGCCACGGATCAGGCCGATGTCGACGCGGTTAACCCTGCGCACCGGTTCCAGATAGCCCGGATCGGCCTGCCAGACGAAGCAATCGGCCGCGCCGATGTCGGTTTGGGGTACCGGCGGCGGGGCAAGACGGCTCACCGCTTCGATCAGCCGGTCGAGTTTCTGGTTCAGGGCTTCAATGCTGCTGTCGGTCATGGCTGTCTTTTGTTTCGCGTTTTGACGTGTGGGGGCGTGAAGCTGGCCGATTCCGTCTGATACAAAACCGGCTGCAACCTTTTGTTCGAGCGTGATCTTTTCCAAAAACTGGCTCGCGCTTTTCGCGATCCTGCTCTAACACGGCTCAACAGGCCGGAAAAGCAGCCGATTTGGGCGGCCGCGCAGTTGCATTGACAACTTTACCGACTATATTCCGGCCAAATTTCAAGGGGCCGCCAGATTGGCGGCTGTTTTCAAAATTCAGGAGTACCTCGATGTTCGTGACACCGGCATACGCCCAAGGCGTCGGCGCTTCTCCAGACATGTTCATCAGCATTTTGCCGTTTGTCCTGATTTTCGTGATCATGTATTTTCTGATCATCAGGCCGCAGCGCACGCAGCTGAAGAAGCGCGGCGAGATGCTGGCCGCGGTCCGTCGCGGCGACACGGTCGTCACCGGCGGCGGCTTCGTCGGCAAGGTGACCAAGGTGATCGACGACAACGAGCTCGAGATCGACCTCGGCGGTGGCATGAAGGTGACGGCGCTGCGTTCCACGATCGCCGATGTGCGCGTCAAGGGCGAGCCGGTCGCCAACCAGAACGCCAAGAAATAACCGAATTGTCGGCGGAGGGATCCGCCAGCATGCCTGACGGAGGACGCCATTTGCCGCCTTCTTCGCGCTTCAGGATAGTTCTGATCTGTGTGGCTGCGGTCATTACAGCAGTGCTTGATGTGTCCATCCTTTTCGCGGCAAGTCCGCTCGCGAAGCAGCCTTATTGGGCACCAAAAATCCAGACGGCGATTGGCCTCGATCAAAAGGGCATTTCGCGCTTCGTATTCGGCCTGGATCTGGACGAATTGATCAAAGGCAGGCTGGAGACGACCCAAGACGAAATCCGCTCACTGCTGCGTTCCGCTCACATCGGCTATACCGGTCTGGCTGTATCGGGTCGCGCGGTTCAGGTACACATTTCGGATGCCGCTCAGCTTGTTTTGGCCAAAGTAACGCTAAAGACACTGACCGATCCGTCTGCCGATGATGACGCAGTCCAGGAGCTGGTGCTGGATGAGTCCGGACCAGTCTTGCTCAAATTCGTCATCACGGGCGCCGGCATCAAATACCTAACGTCCGCGGCTTTGAAGCAGTCAGTGGAGGTCATCAAGCATCGCATCCATGACTTCAGGAGGGTTGAATCGGGCATTTCGGAGCCGATCGTGCGGCAGCAAGGCGATGATCGGATTATGGTCCAAGTGTCGGGCCTCAAGGATTCGCATAGGCTAAGTAATATCCTTGTTCGTGCCGCCAAGCTGACTGTCCAGATGATTGATGGATCGATGCCGGTGAAAGACGCGCTTAATGGGCCGCTGCCCAATTCGTCCAGCATGCTTTATTCACACGACGATCCGCCGGTCCCCTACCTGATCGAGAACCGTGTCATCGTTTCGGATGACAACCTGATCAATGCGAAGCCGGCCTACAGCCCGCAAAGTAACAAGCCGATTGTCCTGTTTTGGGTCGATTCAAAAGGAACCGCACGGCTAAGCCGGGAGACCTCGCAGAATGTCGGCAGTTCGTTTGCAGTCGTGCTGGACGGTCGGGTGGTTTCAGTACCGGTAATCCGCGAGCCCATCCTTGACGGCATCGGCCAGATATCGGGCAATTTCACTGTCGAGGACGCTAACGATCTCGCCGTGCTATTACGCAATGGCCGCTTACCCGCACGATTGACAATAGTTGAAGAAAGTCCGATGGCAGCACCAAAGTGACCGCCTTGTGCTCGACAACCACAGATGCGCGGATGAATGGTGAGCCGGTGGCGAACCAGAATGCCAAGAAATAACCGAATTTTAGGCGGAGCGATCCGCGGACACGCTCTGACGGACGACGCCATATGCTGTATTTTTCGCGCTTCAAGATGATCCTGATCTGGGTGGCCGTGGCCATCACGGTGATCCTCGCCGCGCCCAATCTCATCCCCGCAAGCACTTTGGCCAAGCTTCCCGACTGGGTGCCGAAGCGGCAGATGACGCTCGGCCTCGATCTGCAGGGCGGCTCGCACATCCTGCTGGAGATGAATCAGAACGATCTGATCAAGGACCGGTTGGAGACGACGCGCGACGAAATCCGCACGCTGCTGCGTGACGCCAAGATCGGCTACACCGGCCTCGCCGGCACCGGACGTGTCTTGCAGGTCCGTATCACCGATCCCGCCCAGATCGATGCCGCCAAGACGGCGCTGAAGACGCTGACCGATCCGGTCGCTGCCGGCCTGTTCACCGGCGGCTCCATCCAGGAAATGACGCTCGATGATTCCGAGCCCGGCCTGCTCAAGTTCAACGTCACCGACGCCGGCATCAAATATCGCACATCGACGGCGCTGACGCAGTCGATCGAGGTGGTCGAGCGCCGCGTCAACGAACTCGGCACGACCGAACCTATCGTGCAGCGACAGGGCGACGACCGTATCCTTGTCCAGGTGCCGGGTCTTCAGGACCCGCAAAGGCTGAAGGAAATCCTCGGCCAGACCGCCAAGCTGACCTTCCAGATGGTCGACCAGTCGATGCCGGTGCAGGATGCCCTCAACGGCCGTCCGCCAGCCGGCTCGTCGGTGCTGTACTCGCAGGACGATCCGCCGGTTCCGTATCTGATCGAAAATCGCGTCATCGTCTCGGGCGAAAACCTCGTTGACGCACAGGCGACATACAATTCGCAGAACAACGAGCCGGTGGTGTCGTTCCGCTTTGATTCGAAAGGGGCGGCGCGCTTCGGCCAGGCCACTGCGCAGAATGTCGGCAAGCTGTTCGCCATCATCCTCGACAACCAGGTGATTTCGGCGCCGCAGATCCGCGAGCCGATCCTCGGCGGCACCGGCCAGATATCCGGCAACTTCACCGCCCAGAGCGCCAACGACCTTGCGGTGCTGCTGCGCGCCGGTGCGTTGCCCGCAACGCTTACGGTCATCGAAGAACGCACGGTGGGTCCGGGCCTTGGCCAGGATTCGATCCATGCCGGCAAGGTCGCCGGCATCATCGGTTCTATCCTCGTCGTCGCCTTCATGTTCGTCGCCTACGGCTTCCTCGGCTTCCTGGCCAACATCGCGCTGGCGGTGCACGTGGCGATGATCGTCGGCGTGCTCTCGTTGCTTGGCGCGACGCTGACCTTGCCTGGTATCGCCGGTATCGTGCTGACCATCGGCATGGCGGTCGATTCCAACGTGCTGATCTACGAACGAATCCGCGAGGAGCGACGCGCCGGCCGCTCCGTGATCCAGGCGATCGATACCGGTTTCACCAAGGCGCTGGCGACCATCGTCGATTCCAACATCACTTCGCTGATCGCCACCGTGGTGCTGTTCTATCTCGGTACCGGGCCGGTGAAGGGCTTTGCCATCACTTATGCCATCGGCATCCTGACGACCGTGTTCACCGCTTTCACCTTCACCCGGCTGCTGGTCTCGATCTGGCTGCGCCGGGCTCGCCCGAAGGAACTGCCGCGCGCGCCGGTGACCTTCGTTCCGCCCGGCACGAAAATTCCGTTCATGGGCATCCGTCGCTGGACGTTCACGCTGTCAAGCGCACTGTCGATCCTCTCGGTGGTGATGTTCATGACCGTCGGCATCAATTACGGCATCGATTTCAAGGGCGGTTCGCTGATCGAGGTACAGGCCAAGAGCGGCAATGCCGACCTCGCCGACCTCCGCTCGCGCCTGACCGAGCTCAACATCGGCGAAGTCCAGGTCCAGCAGTTCGGTACGCCCAACGACGTGTTGATCCGCGTCGGCACGCAGGATGGCGGCGAGAATGCCGAGCAGACCGTCATCGACAAGGTGCGCGGCGAACTGCAGGACAATTATGACTTCCGCCGCGTGGAAGTGGTGGGACCGACAGTCTCCGGAGAACTCGCCAAGCAAGGCACCATCGCCATGCTGATCGCGCTGCTCGGCATCCTGGTCTATGTCTGGTTCCGCTTCGAATGGCAGTTCGCGGTCGGCGCCATCGTGGCGACGGTGCACGATGTGGTCATGACACTTGGCTTCTTCGTCATCACCGGGCTGGAGTTCAACCAGTCGTCACTGGCGGCGATCCTGACCATCATCGGCTATTCGCTGAATGACACGATCGTGGTCTATGACCGTGTTCGCGAGGATCTGCGAAAATACAAGCGGATGCCGCTGCCGCAACTGTTGAACAACGCCATCAACGAGACTCTGTCGAGGACGACACTGACGTCGGTGACGACGATCCTGGCGCTGCTGGCGCTGGTGCTGTTCGGCGGCGAGGTGATCCGCTCGTTCACCATGGCCATGCTGTTCGGCGTCGTCTTCGGCACCTATTCCTCGATCTTTATCGCCGCACCGCTGCTGATCCTGTTCAAGTTGCGGCCGCAGGCAACTGCCGACGAGGAGAAGCCGGTCAATGGCGGCAAGGCGGTCGCGACCTGACGCGCCGCCCCGAAGGGATGACAGAACGATGACCAGCAAAGGCATCGTCATCCGCGAGGCGCATTTTCCGGGCCGCGCGCCGATCGAAGCCTACGGCAATGGCGGGTTCCGCTTTGCCGACATGTCGCACCGTGGTTCGCTCATGTGCCTGCCATCCGGCATCCATGGTTGGGAACCGGCTGATCCCCTGGCGCTGACGGTGGCGGATTTCGACAGGCTGCTGGCTGAGGCCGACAAGGTCGAAATCCTGCTGGTCGGCATGGGCAGGGATCTCAGGCCATTGCCCGCCGCATTGCTGGCCGCGCTGAAGGCCGCCGGCATTGCATCCGACCCGATGTCGACGGGGGCCGCGGTGCGGACCTACAATGTCCTTCTGGCGGAAGAGCGCGCGGTGGCCGCAGCGCTCATTGCCGTCGATTGACATGTCTCGAAGCGCTGAAATCGTCATGGACGCGGTGCGCGCCACCGACCATGACCGCTATCTGACCGCGCTCTATGCAACGGCGGACAAGCGCGACGCGCTGTTTTCGCTCTATGCCTTCAATGCCGAGATCGCAGGCATTCGCGATCGCATCCATGAAGCGCTGCCGGGCGAAGTGCGGCTGCAGTGGTGGCGCGATGTCATTGCCGCCGGCGGCGAGGCCGGCGCCGGCCATCCCGTTGCCGAAGCCTTGAACGCCACGATAGCGACGTTCGGCCTTCCGGAGCCGGCCTTCGAGAACATGCTCGATGCGCGCATCTTCGACCTCTACGACGACCCGATGCCGTCGCGCACCGATCTGGAAGGCTATTGCGGCGAGACGGCCGCAGCACTCATCCAGCTTGCGGCGATGGTGCTCGATCCCGTCGAGGCGCCGCGCTTTGCCGATCTGGCGGGCAGGGCAGGCTGTGCGCAGGCGATGACCGGCCTGCTGCTGCTGTTGCCGCTGCATCGCCGGCGCGGACAGTGTTTTGTCCCGGCCGATATCCTTGCAGCGGCCGGCTCTTCGCCGCAGGAGTTCGTTGCCGGTGATGGCGGACCCGGCGCCAAACGCGCGGTGGCGGCGATGATGGCGCTGGCACGGGAACATCTTTCCGCCTTCGAGCGAGGCGCTCCGGCTCTGCCTGTATCGCTGCGTCCGGCATTCCTGCCGCTCGCCCTGTCACGTGCCTATCTCGGCAAGATGGAGAATGGTTCGCCGCTCGAAGGCGTGGCGCGGCTGTCGGCCTTGCGCCGGCATTGGCTGCTGCTGCGTCGCGCGAGCAAGGGCTGGCCTGCGCTTTGACGTAAACGTCAATCATGTTAAGACGTCCCCGCGCCAAACTGTTGCTGAAGACAACTGGCCGGCCCGGAGGAGATGAATGAGCTTACCCATATTGGTAGCGATCGTTACCTTCGGCATCGCGCTGTCGGTTGCGGCGGTGCATTTCACCGGCGGCAGCAAGACGGCGACGCTCAGCAGTGTCGATCGCGCAGTGAGCCGATTCACTGAGGATTTTCCCGACGAGATCGCGACGGTGGTCCGCCTGACAGCGGATGCCAAGACGGCGTTTCTGGATATCGGGCGAGGGCGCATCGGCATCGTTCACAGCATCGGCGATCGCTTTTTGACCCGCATCGTCTCGCCTCAGAATGTCGCGGTTTTGAACGCCGGAGATGCGAACACGGTTTCGCTGCGGCTCGCCGATTTCACCTGGAAGGGCGGCCGCTTCCGCTTTGCCAGCTCAACGGATGCACAGGGCGTGCTGAAAGCGCTTGAGCCGCAAGGTTCAAATTCCACTGGGCAGGCCGCGTGATGGACAGCTACAATTTCCCGCAAGTCACCCAACTGGCCATCCCGTTCTTCGTGGTCGCGATCCTGATCGAGCTTTGGTTGGTGCGCACCGGCCGCGCCAGGGATTCGTTCGAGACGCGCGACACCTTGACCAGCCTGATGATGGGCACCGGCAATGTCGTTGCCGGGCTGCTGCTTGGCGTCGTGTCCTACTGGGCACTGCTGTGGCTGTGGCAATTCCGCGTCTTCAATCTCGGCCTGTCGGTCTGGGTGTTCCTGGCCGCCTTCCTGCTCGATGATCTGCGCTACTACGTCTATCATCGCATCGCGCACCGGGTGCGCTGGGTGTGGGCCGAACACGTAAACCACCATTCCAGCCAGCACTACAATCTGTCGACGGCGCTCAGGCAAAGCTGGACCGGTCTGTTCACCTTCATGTTCATTTTGCAGGCGCCGCTGGTGCTGCTCGGCTTCCACCCGGCGGTGATTGCCTTCACCTTCGGCTTCAACCTTGTCTGGCAGTTCTGGATCCACACCGAGACGATCGGCAAGATGTGGAGCTGGTTCGAGTTCGTCTTCAACACGCCGTCACACCACCGCGTCCATCACGCCACCAATCCGCGCTACCTCGACGCCAACTATGCCGGCACGCTGATCATCTGGGATCGCGTGTTCGGCACCTTCGTCGGAGAACTGGAAGAAGACCGGCCGCGCTACGGCATCGTCAGGAATGTCGGCACCTTCAATCCGCTGAAAGTGGCGTTCCATGAATGGATCGGCATGTTCAGGGATGCCTTTGCGCCCGGTCTGACGTTGAGCGACCGCCTGAACTATCTGATCAAGCCGCCGGGCTGGAGCCATGACGGCTCGCGCGAAACTTCCGAGACATTGAAAGCTGCCTATGTCAGGCGAAATCCTGATGAGGCGGGCAAGCCGGGGTTGCCGGCGGCTGGTGTCGAGCCAGCCGAATAACCATCGCCTCAGGATGGTTCGCTCGACCCGCCCTCGCGCATCAGCGTTTCATAGTCGCGACCGCCATGGAAGATGTTGACGATGCGGACGAAGTTATCGTCGATGATGTAAGCGATGACTGCAGAGTGCTCGAACGGAACTGTTCGCAATCCTGGCAGGATGTCGTCGCGGGAACGACCGCCGCGAGGCGCGTTGCCGATGCTCTGGCACCGGTCTTCGATGCGCAGAACGAACTTCAGCGCGACGTCAGGACTTCCATTGGCTTCGACTATATGTCTGAAAATGTTGGCCAGATCATTTCTGGCATCTTCACGATACTCGACCTCAAGCCGCCGAATCATCGGCACGGCTCGAATACTGGGCGAAGAGTCCCCGGAGGTGAGTGCGAACCTCTTCTCCCGAATGGCCCGGCCTTGTATCCTCGATCGACGCCTTCACCCGGGCTCTGATCGACGCCATGCGCTCGGCATGCTCTTCCTCTTCGCGCTGGAAGGCGCGAAGGGCTGCACGGATGACTTCGCTGGCCGATCCGAAGGAGCCATCTTCGACCTTTTCGCGGATCATGCGCGCCATTGCGGGCGTGACGGTGACCGATAGTTTCTCGGCGGATTCCATGGCTGTCTCTCTTAGGCAAGAAGTGAGATAGTATCCTACTTGACGCCTATGGTCCAATCAGGGAGGAAGCTGGCTACTCTGCAGCTTCGGCCGTTTCCGTTTGCGCCGCCAATCCCAGCCATTGCCGGCAATCGGCGCGTGCGCGCGATGTGATGGCATGCCGCTTGGCGACGGTCTTGTCCTTGCCGCGCATGCGCTTGCCCTCGGTCTTCGGCGCTTCCACAGGCGGGAACAGGCCGAAATTGACATTCATCGGCTGGAAAGAGCGCTTTCCCGGCTCGTCATCCGAAACGATGTGGCCGCCTGTGATGTGGTTGAGCAGCGCGCCGAAGGCCGTAGTCAGCGGCGGCAGCGACGGCGCATGGCCGAGCCTTTCCGCGGCGGCGAAACGGCCGGCGAGCAGGCCGATCGCGGCACTCTCGACATAGCCCTCGCAGCCGGTGATCTGGCCGGCAAAACGCAGGCCGGGGCGCGACTTCAGCTGCAGCGAAGCGTCGAGCAAGGTCGGCGAGTTGATGTAGGTGTTGCGGTGCAGGCCGCCGAGGCGGGCGAAATCGGCGTTTTCGAGACCCGGTATGGTGCGGAACACGCGCACCTGCTCGGCGTGCTTCAGCTTGGTCTGGAAGCCGACCATGTTATAGAGCGTGCCCAGCGCATTGTCCTGCCGCAGCTGGACGACGGCATAGGCCTTCACCGTCGGATTGTGTGCATTGGTCAGCCCCATCGGCTTCATCGGGCCGTAACGGAGCGTCTCGACGCCGCGTTCGGCCATGATCTCAATCGGCAGGCAGCCGTCGAAGTAGGGCGTGCCTTCCCATTGCTTGAATTCGGTTTTCTGGCCGTCGACCAGCGCCTGAACGAAGGCAAGGTACTGGTCCTTGTCCATCGGGCAGTTGATGTAGTCCTTACCGGTGCCGCCGGGCCCGACCTTGTCGTAGCGCGACTGGAACCAGCAAATGTCCATGTCGATCGTGTCGAAGTGGACGATCGGCGCGATGGCGTCGAAGAAGGCTAGCGCATCGGCGCCGGTCGCTTCCGCGATCGACTGGGCAAGTGAGGGCGCGGTCAATGGACCCGTGGCGATGATCGCCTGGTCCCAATCCGCCGGCGGCAGGCCCGGCACTTCCTCGCGCTGGATTGATATCAGCGGGTGCGCTTCAAGCCTTTTCGTCACCGCGTCGGCAAATCCGTCGCGGTCGACGGCGAGCGCGCCGCCAGCAGGCACCTGGTTGGCGTCGCCGGCGCTCATGATCAGCGAGCCGGCCAGCCGCATTTCGGCATGCAACAGGCCGACGGCATTGTTGTCGGCGTCGTCGGAGCGGAAGGAGTTCGAACAGACCAGCTCGGCCAGGCTGTCGGTCTTGTGCGCATCGGTGCCGCGAACGGGCCGCATTTCATGCAGGATGACGGGCACGCCGGCCTCGGCTGCCTGCCATGCGGCTTCGGAACCGGCGAGGCCGCCGCCGATGATGTGGATTGGGTTTTTGCTCATGAACGCCGGAATAATCGCTTGGTGCGGCGATTGCAATTGCCGTGCGCGGTGCGGAGCAAACAGCTGCTGATCGGAGCGCCCCTGAAAACAACAACACCCGCCGGGGGAGGAGGTCCGGCGGGTGTCGTTTTTGGGGTCGACCCTCGGGAGGAGGTGAAGGCCGACCATATTCGTCATCGCCGGGGAGGAGGTCGGCTTTGACGAAAACTCTTTCGCTAATTTTGAAAGGGGCGAAACCCTTCTGGGGCCGGGAAACAGCGCCCGCCGCGGGAGGAGGTGCGGCGGGCGCCGTTTTGGTGGCCAACCTTCGGGAGGAGGTGAAGGTCGGACCTATTCGTCATTGCCGGGGAGGAGGTCGGCTTTGACGAAATCTCTTTCGCTAATTTTGAAAGGGGCGAAACCCTTCTGGGCAAATTTGATTTGCCCCGGGGAAACAGCGCCCGCCGCGGGAGGAGGTGCGGCGGGCGCCGTTTTTGTGGTCAACCCTTGGGAGGAGGTAAGGGGTGACCGTATTCGTCAAGGTCGGGGAGGAGGTCGACCCTGCCGAAATTCTGTCTAGATCGCCTGGCGGGCGATGATCTTGATTTCGTCGCGGACGATACCGAGATCATGCAGCTGGCGGTTGGAAAGGCGACCCAGCTCGGTAACCGTCTCGCGATAAACGCGCCAGTTACGATAGTTGCGGATCAGGTTCATTGTCGTTCTCTTTTTCAAAACTGGTTCGGACCATTCGCGGTCCGAAGAATTAGACCGCCTTGCGAGCGACGTAAGGAATGTCGCTGCGGCTGATGCCGAGGTCGGTCAGTTCACGGTTGCTTAGGCGGCTCAGCTCGGACACGGTGTCCCTGTAGCGGCGCCAGTTGCGGTAGTTGCGGATCAGGTTCATGGTAGTTCTCGTTTCGTCTTTCTTGCGGATCATTCCGTTTGTGTACGAACTATAAATAGGCGGACCCATATCGATTTAAAAGCGCTATGGCTGCATGGCAGCAATGCAAATTGTGCAATGCAGCATTAACGGGCGTTCACGGACCTGACACAAAGAAACCCGAATCGGAAAATGCCGCCGCGTCAACGATTTGACCGGATCGGCTGAAAAAAGACCAAACGTGGGGGAGACACAGCATGGCGAGCTATTCGTCGCGGGTCAGGGCGGATATCGCGCGCTGGCTGCAGGCCGGGCTGATCGACGCCGCCACAGCCGATTCGCTTTCGTGCAATGTCGAGGCCAACGCGCGCGAGTCGCTTAGCTTCGGCTCTATCCTGGCAATGATGGCCGCCTTGCTGTTCGGCGCCGCCATCCTGATTTTCGTCGCCGCCAACTGGGACGCGATCCCGCGCCTGGCACGCGTGGCGGCACTGTTTGCCGTCATCCTCGGCGGCTATGTCGGCGGCGCGGTGCTGAAGACCCGCGACCATCCGGCGCTCGGCGAAGCGCTGTGGATCGTGGCGGCCGCGGCTTTCGGCGGCTCGATCGCGCTGATCGGCCAGATGTATCATCTCTCGGGCGACGAGGCGTCTGCTCTGGTCACCTGGGGCGCCGGCACGGCGCTGGCGGCGGTTGCGCTGCGTTCGAATCCGCTGACGGTCGCTTCGGTCGGCATCGCCGATGCCTGGCTGTTCCTCAAAGGCTTCGACTACTACAGCCGCAGCGAATTTCCGCATGCCTTCGTGATCATGGCGATCGTGCTGTTTGCCGTATCGTTCTGGACCCGCAGCCAGGCGGCGCGCCACCTGATCATCCTGTCGGTTCTGTTCTATCTTGTGCTGCTCGTCACCAACCACGACACGCTGCAGGTGGCTATCCCGCTGGTCGTCGTCTCGGCGCTGCTGTTCGCGGCCTCGGTCTTCGCGCCGGATCCGGTCGACCGGGTCGTGCAGCTCGGCGGCCGCTTGCCCTTGCACGCACTGCTCGGCTTCCTCACCGGCCTCGCAATGACCCAGTTCGAACTCGCCGACGAGAGCACCTACAACAGCGGTTTTGCCCTCGCTTCGGTGATCGCGCTTGCCGGCATTGTCGCCGCAATCGTGCTGGCAGGACGGGAAAGCCGTGGGCTGCGCTGGTTTGCCTATCTTGGCTTCGCCTTCGAACTCGCCATCATCTATGTGGTGACCTTGCAATCGATGCTCGATACAGCCGGCTTCTTCCTGGCCGCCGCAGTGCTGCTCGGCATCCTTGCGATCGTCATCATCCGCGTGGAAAAGCGTATGAAAGGTCCAGATGCCAAAGGAGCCACGGCATGATCACCGGGAAAAGGCTTGTCATCTCGGCACTGCTGCTGGCGCTCGTTCAAATCGGCTTCCTGAGCTGGATCATCGCCGGTCGCGCGGCCATCCTGCGCAACGGCAAGGAAGTCTTGCTGAAGATCGAACCTGTCGATCCGCGCGACCTCCTGCGCGGCGATTATATTATCCTGGGCTACGATATTTCGCGCATACCGGTGAAAATGATCGCCAACATTCCGCCCGACAAGTTTTCCAGCGACGACACCTCGATTGTCGTGCGCCTGAAGAAGGGCTCCGACGGCTATTGGCAGCCGACGACAGCCTGGTTCGGCAAGGCGCCGAAGCCGGCCGCTGCGGACGAGGCCGATATTTTAGGCCACATCGCCGAGGGCTGGGATCTTCGCGGCGAAGGGATGACCATCGCGCCGGACTATGGCATCGAACGCTTCTATCTGCCGGAAGGCGAGGGGATGGCGATCCAGAACGACATGCGGGTGCGGCCATTCGGCATCCGTCTTGCGCTCGCCGGCGACGGCACCGCGCAGATCAAGGCGCTGGTGGACGGCGACAAGACGCTGTTCGAGGAACCACTCTACTAAGTCCCTTATTTGCAGTGGTGTGAAACATGCCAGTTAGCCTGTCGACGCGTGAGGACATCAACCTCGACACTGTTTTCCGCGTCGCCTGGAAGAAGGACACGGTGGACATCGACGAGAAGGCCTTGCAGCGCATCGCCGAATGCCGCGCCTCGTTTCTCAGGCTGATTGAATCCGATCCGCCACCGGTCATCTATGGCGTCACCACCGCCATGGGAGAGCTGGCGAGCCGCAAGCTCGAACTCGACGAGCGGGATCGCCATGCGCGCATCAAGGCGTTTGCCGCCGCCACCTCGTTCGGCGATCCCTTGCCGGATCGCGTGGTCAGGGCGATCGTGCTTGCCCGCCTGACGAACTTCATCGAGGGCAACGCCGCCACCTCGCCACGCATCGCGCTTGCCGTGGCCGCAATGCTCAATGGTGGGCCGATGCCAACAGTGCCGGCCTCGGGCCAGGGCGGCGCCGGCGAAATCCTGGCGCTCTATCCGCTGTTTGCCGAGCTTTCGACGCGCTTCGATCTCGAGGTCAAGGAACGCGGCTCGCTGATCAACGGCTCGCCCTGCGCTGCAGCCCTCGTAGCGGACGCGGCGCTCGCGGCGCGCCGCCGGATCCGCATGGCGCAAAAAGTGTTCGCGCTGTCGATCGAGGCGTTTCGCGCCCCGCTCGAACACTATGACGCCGCCCTCGATACGCTCTGGGGTGATGAGCATGAGGCCGCGGCCCTGCAGGGTTTGCGGGAATTTCTGGTTGGCGCCGGCGATGGGCGACGCAATTATCAGGCGCCGGTCAGCTACCGCATCGTGCCGCGCGTCCTCGGCCAGGCGCATCGTGCGCTGTCGTCGGCCGAGCGGGCAGCCAATGTGTCGCTGGCCTCTATATCGGACAATCCGGTCTATATCCCGCCCGAAGATGCACATCCGCTCGGCCGCTGCATCTCGACCGGCGGCTATCACAACGCCATGGCGACGCCGGCGCTGGATGATCTGGCGGCGATATGGGCCGACATCTGCCTGCTTTGTGATCGCCACGCCTCCAAGCTGCTCAACGGCAAGGTGTCGCTGCTGCCCGATCTTCTGATGACCGGACGACACTCGGCCGACAGCGATGGCCACGGCAATGTCGGCTACGTGCCGATGGCGATCACCGGCTATCTCGAGCAGGCCAAGCTGGCGGCGCAACGTACCTTCATTCCGGGCACGGAATCGGCCGGTGCGGGGCAGGACGACGTCGCCACGACGGCATTCTTCGCATGGACCAAGGAAGCGACCGCCGGCCGCTGCGTCGATGCCGCCATGGCGATGCTGGCGATGATCGCCTCGCAGGCGCTGCACGTCACCGAACGGACGCCGCCGCCGGCACTGCGCTCCTTCGTCGATCAAATCAGAGCTATCGTGCCGCCTGTCGGTGCCGATCGTGTGCTGGGGCCTGAGCTTGCCAGGCTGGCGGAATGGTTCACACAGAAAGTGTTCGAGGCGTAGAGATGCCAACAAGCCCTGGCTGGTGAAATTGGTGCGCCTGAACGGATGAAATTCGAACCGGTCCTCCTTGGCCAAGGCTTCGGAGGACGCTCCTTTGTCTAAGCGGTGTCGCGCCTTCAGGCGACCCGCTTCAGGTCTTTGTCTTTGTGCATGTCGCTCTCCCAAAACCGAGGTCACTTTGGGCGACATGCACTAACGAGCTTCAGGTGGCTCGCCACTCGAAGCTCGAAGAGCGAAGGCTGGTGCGGACGACGGGAATCGAACCCGTACGATCAGAGATCGAGGGATTTTAAGTCCCTTGCGTCTACCAATTCCGCCACGTCCGCAGGCCAGCCCTTTTCAGACGCCTGACACAGGCCGTCAAGTCATGTTGTTGAGCGTTCGACGAACGTGCAAACAGACGGGGCGACTTGATGATACTGGCGCGATCACGGAATTATCGGCGGGGCGGGTAATGGTAGGATGCGTGTGGTGGATTTGATCTGCCAAGGCCGGCGCCTCTCAGGCCCAACCCATTCCCCCCGCCCACTGGGAGCGTCGGCCACCCTTCCATGAAAGAGCCTTTGAGTGGTTGCCTGGTCCGGCAGCGTCGCGATTGTGGCCCTGCTCAGAACTTGTAGCTCAAATTGATGCCTACCGTGTTGAGCTTCACGTTCTGATCGCGATCGTTGAAGGGTTCCGCCACGTCGTAGTGCTCGGAGCCGAAATCATAGTAGCGATACTGTGCGCCGACGACGAACTTGTCGGTCAACGCGTAGTCGACGCCGGCACCCACGGTCCAGCCGACATTCGTGCGCGTGCTGGCGAACGCCGGACCCGCGACTTGCGATGTTTCGATGCCGGCAAAGGCGACGCCGCCAATGCCGTAGACCAGCAGGCGATCCATGGCGTAGCCGGCCTTGGCGTTGACCGACCCGAACCACTTGATGTCGGTGCCGAATGTGCTTCCCAGCGCCGATACCGTCGTGCCGCCGACCGAGGAATAGTTGAGGTCCGCCTCGGCGCCGAGCACCGCCTGGTTGAACTGCAACAGGCCTGCGACATGGCCGCCGACAAAACCGCCGTCAATGTCGGGCGCGATGGAAAACGGCGCGCCTTCTGTCACCGATATATCGGATTGGCCCCAGCCATAGCCGGCCTGCAGACCAGCGTAGTAGCCGGTCCAGTCGAAGCCGGGCGCGGTCATAGGCACGTCGACGGTTGGGTCGGCTGCAAAAGCCGGCACGGCCAGAACGGCGAGAAAACCGGCACTTGCGACTATCAGTCGACGCATCGAACTCCCCAAATGACGATTCAGAAAGATCCTCGCCAGAAGGATAACCGCATTCGCCGCAATCGCAATCCCCCTGTCGCCGCACAGAATCCTCTATTTGTCGTCGATGAAGTCCAGCACAGCCTGGTTATATTCATCCGGCGCTTGCAGCATGGCGAAATGACTGGCGTTGGGCAGGATAATCAGCTTCGCGCCCGGGATGGCGGAGGCGATATATTCGGTGTGTTCGCGCTTGATCGCTTCGTCATGGTCGCCGGCAACGATCGCCGTCGGCGTGGTTATCTCAGCGAGCTGCTCCTTGGTCCACGCCGGCTCGGTCTCCCACATATGGCTCATCTGCGCCACGAAGGCGTCATACTGGTCCGGTGTTTTCGACATCTTCTTGTAGTCGCGGCCGGAGCGGTCGATGTAGGCGGCAAAGGTCTTGTTGGTCATCACGCCCGGATCGACGCCGTCGGTGGTTACGTTGGCGGCTTGCGCAAACAGCCTTGTCAGCCGCTCCGGATGATGCAGCGCGATGTCGATACCGATGATGCCGCCGTCGCTCCAGCCGACGAGCGCGATCTTGTCGATCTTCAGGTAATCGAGCAGCGCCAGATAGTCCGACGCCATCAAGTCATAGCCATAGGGCTGCTCGGTGCGGGTGGAGCGGCCGTGGCCACGGCTGTCGGCGACGATCACCTTGTGCGTCTTGGAAAGCGTGGCCACCTGGCTGGCCCAGATGTCGGCGTGGCCGAGGCCGCCGTGAATGAGGAGCACCGGGTCGCCCGCGCCGAAAACGGCGTAGTACATCTGGATGCCGTTCACCGGCGCATATCCGCTCTGATCGGGTTTGGGCATGGCCGCAGGCTCCGGCAAGGTCTGCCAACGTTCCTCGGCGGCGGCAAAAGCGCTCGAGGCGGCGAACAAGATGACGATGGCGAACACTTTCCAAAAACGGGTCATGTTTTTTCCCTCATATGGTTCGGTCCGCGGTCAGCATCGCCTTCCAGCCGGATTAGTCAACAAGCCCGGCCTGCGCGGCGTGTCGGACCGACGGCTCTGGCGGCGCCCGCCGACATTTGCGAGACTGGCCGTAACCGAGGAATCGCCAATGACGAAAGCAACGCCCACAAAACCCAGACCGTGGACCGAGATGGCGACACATCTGGTCGATGTCGCCATGGGGCGGAAGCCCGCTGACCTGGTCGTGCGCAACGGCCGCTGGGTGAACGTCCATTCGGGCGAGATCATCGCCGGCACCGACATCGCCATTGCCGGCGGGCGCTTCGCTTATTGCGGGCCCAATGCCAGCCATGCCATCGGGCAGGGCACCACGGTGGTCGACGCCGGCGGGCGCTATCTGGTGCCCGGTCTCTGCGACGCGCACATGCATGTCGAAAGCGGCATGGTGACGGTGACCGAGTTCTGCCGTGCCGTCATTCCGCACGGCACCACCTCGATGTTCATCGACCCGCACGAGATCGCCAATGTTCTGGGTCTGCCCGGCGTGCGGCTGATGCATGACGAAGCGGTCGCCATGCCCATCAACGTGCATGTGCAGATGCCGTCCTGCGTGCCTTCGGCGCCGGGGCTGGAACATGCCGGCGCCGAGCTGACGGTCGCCGATGTCGAGGAGGCGATGACCTGGGAAAACATTATCGGCCTGGGCGAAGTGATGAATTTTCCCGGTGTCGCCGCCAATGATCCTGTCATGTCGGGCGAGATCGCGGCGACGGTTCATGCAGGCAAGACGGTCGGCGGCCACTATGCCTCGCGCGATCTCGGCCTGCCGTTCCATGGCTATGTCGCCGGCGGCCCCGAGGACGACCATGAGGGCACACGCGCCGAGGACGCCATTGCCCGGGTGCGCCAAGGCATGAAGGCGATGCTGCGGCTGGGCTCGGCCTGGTACGACGTCGCCTCGCAGATCAAGGCGGTGACGGAGAGCGGCATCGACCCGCGCAATTTCATCCTGTGCACCGACGACAGCCATTCCGGCACGCTGGTCCAGGAAGGCCATATGGACCGCGTGGTGCGCCACGCCATCAGCCAAGGCTTGAAGCCGGTGACGGCGATCCAGATGGCGACGCTCAACACCGCCCAGCATTTCAGACTGGAGCGCGAGATCGGTTCGATCGCGCCGGGCCGGCTGGCCGACCTGCTGATCGTCTCGGATCTCGCCGCAATGACCATCGACGAGGTCTATGCACGCGGCGTCAGGCTGGCCAAGGGCGGCAAGCTCGAAATCGATATTCCGGCCTATGATTACCCGAAGACGGCGAAGAACACCGTCAAGCTTGGCAAGAAGCTGAAGGGCGGCGACTTCGATATCGTTGCTCCCAAAGGCGCCAACGAGGTGCGGGTGCGCGTCATCGGCGTCATCGAGAACCAGGCGCCGACGCGCGCGCTGGAGGCCGATCTGGCGGTCGAGGACGGGCTGGTCGCCATGGACCGCCGCAACGACATCTGCCAGATCGCGCTGGTCGAGCGCCACCGGGGCACGGGCGGCGTCACCAACGCCTTCGTTTCCGGCTTCGGCTATATGGGCGACTGCGCCATGGCGTCCAGCGTCGCGCATGACGCCCATCACATCATCTGCGTCGGCACCAACAAGCAGGACATGGCGCTGGCGGTAAACCGCCTGGGCGAGGTCGGCGGCGGCGTCGTGCTGTTCTCCAAGGGCAAGGAATTGGCGCTGGTCGAAATGCCGATCGCCGGCCTGATGTCGGACGAGCGGGCCGAGATCGTCGCGGCCAAGGCGGAGAAGCTCACCGAGGCGATGCGCAAGATGGGCTGTTCGCTGAACAACGCCTACATGCAGCACTCGCTGCTGGCGCTGGTCGTCATTCCCGAACTCAGGATTTCCGATGTCGGCCTGATCGACGTGACGACATTCCAGAAGGTCGATCTGTTCGTCTAGGATTGTTGATATTCAGGCCATGCCGGCCTGCAAGTAGCGATTTTCTGCGCTTCCGGTGCTCACGTACTTAAGTACGCTCCGCTCCGGTTCTCGAAAACCACCACTTTCGGCTCGGCCTGACCCGAATCTCAACAATCCTAGGGCCAATGTCGCCCGCTGGCTCACCCGCCGGTGGCGATGGTGAGCACCTTGAACGGCGTGGTGATGACGATCTCGGCGACCGAGCCGACGGCCTTTCCGAGGCCCTGGCCGAGATTGTTGAGCTGAGTCGGGACGGGCTCGTCCGAGGCAAGACCGGCAGGCGCCCGCAGCCGGTCGCCGAGCAGTTGCACCAGCATCGGGTTGTCGGCGAATTTGGCGTGGTTGAGGCGGTCACCGCCCTTGGCCTGGGAAAGGTCGACCACCGACACGCCATAGCTGGCGAGGTCGGCCGCATCGCCGTAATCGCCGACGCGCGGCTTATCGCCTGAGATCAGGGAGGACAGCTTGAGAGCCCGGTCATCCGCCGAGAGCAGGATGGCGAATGGCTTGTCGGGTTTGCCGTAACGGATCATCTGTTTCTTGAACACGTCGACATCGATGTCGGGCGAGGCCAGGATGACGTAGCCGAGTTTGTCGTCGAGATCTCGATCGCCGGTGATGGCAAGCTGGCGCAGAGCCTCCATGGTCACCCAGGTCCCCATCGAATGGGCGATGATGTCGATGCTCTTGACCTTGGTCTTGGCCAGCATCCTGAGCGTCGCCTCGAGGTCGTCGCGCGCTGCGTTGGCGCTTTCTTTGTCGTATATGTAACCCGTGGTCTTGCCGCTCGAAGCCCACGAGAACAGCACCGGCGTGCCGGGATATTTCGTGTCGTGGGCGATCTGCGTCAGCCGGTAGATGCCGTCGTCAAAACCGTTGTTGAAGCCGTGCACGAAAACCAGCGCACGGTCGCCGCGCATGGAAATGTCGGCGCCGACCGCCTTGGCGAATTGCGGCGCGCTTTCATAGAAGGTGACGTCCTTGGCGGTGAAATCCTTGGCCGGATTGCTGTTCGCGGATCCCTTGGCCCGCTCGATGGCGCCGACCTGATGGTTTTTCGGGACGGTGACGTCGACACGGGCAAAGCTGGTGGTCAGCGAGCGATCGCCATCGTACACCTGTCGCGGATCCTTGGTTGCCCTCTGGCGGGTAGTGGCGACGAAGATTTCATGCGTGGCCGCGATGTCGGAAGCGGGCACCGAGACCGTCGTCCTGTTGAGCAGGTCGTGCGTTTTCCCGCCGGCGCAGCCGGTGACAGCGAGCGTCAATGCAACGACGAGATAACTCTTCGAACGCATGGTCATACGCCGGCTCCCGCAAAGGGGGACGTCAAACGCATGACGTCGCTGGCTATTCCGATAAGGCCGGAGACCGGCGCGGTCCAGTTCAAAGTGAATCGATACATCCGCAGTGGTGAACAGGCACGGCGAAAACCGCGGGACCGCATCTATTGTCCAAGCAGGCCGATACGATCGGTCACGTCACGGTCGCTGGCAAAGCCGTCATCCTCGCGCAGCCGCTGGCCGATCATCTTCACCAGCGTCGGATTGTCGGCGAACTTCGTATGGTTGAAGCTGTCCGATCCCTTGACCTTGGACAGGTCGACGACCGTCACGCCATAGGAGGCGAGATCGGCGGCATCCTTGTAGTCGCCGACGCGCGGCCGGGATCCGGCGATCAGGCCGGAGAGCCGCAGCGCGCGGTCGTCGTCCGACAACAGCAGGATGAACGGCTTGTCGGGCTTGCCATAGCGCCGCATCTGGCTCTTGAACACGTCGACATCGATGTCGGGCGAGGCCAGCACCACGTCGCCGAGCTTGCCGCCGAGATCGCGGTCGCCGGTGATGGCCATCTGCCGCAGCGTTTCCATGGTGACCCAGGTTCCGAGCGAATGCGCGACGATGTCGATGCGCCGCGCGCCGGACTGCTCCAGCATCCTGAGCGTCACCTCCAACTGGTCGCGGGCAGCGCTGGCGCTTTCCTTGTCATAGACGTAGTCGGTGGTCCTGGCGCCCGATGCCCAGGAAAACAGCACGGGCGTGCCGGGATAGCCGGAATCATGGACGATCTGGGTCAGGCGATAGACGGCGGCATCGAAGCCGGTGTTGTAGCCATGCACGAAGACCATGACGCGGCCGCCACGCGCCGCGATGTCGGCGTTGAGCGCGCTGGAGAATTTCGGCTGCGTGTCGTAGCCGACGACCTCGGAAGCCATGAAATATTTGGCCGGGTCGTCCGACTTGCCGCGCGAGCGGCGCTCGATCTGGCCGGTCTTGTGAAGCCCCGGAACGGTGACGTTGACGCGGGCATAGTTCAGCGTCGCCGAGCGTTCGCCGTCGAAAACCTTGTTGGGATCGTCGGATTTCTTGCGCGTCGTGGCGATGAAGATCGAGTGGTTGCCGGCAATCTCCGTCACCGGCGCGGACACCATGGCGCTGCCCAGCAATTCCTGTGTTTGCTGGCCGGCGCAGCCGGAGACGAACAAGGCCAGGACAACGGTAAAAATCTTCTTCAAAGGCACGCCTGAATTTCCAACTCCGGCCGAAAGGCCTGTCTATCCTCACGATACCTCCCGGACAGGCAGAGTGCGGCAGAACTAAGTCATGTCCAGTCGAAATGTGATCGGCGCCCCGCTGCGGGCATCGCAGTGTTGCGCGAAAGCCAAAATGGCGGAAAACGCCTGCGTGATCCGCGCAATAAGCGCCGTCGCCGCCGGCCTTCCAATTCCCGCAGAGATAGCGATTTCAAGCCGCCCGGTGCGAGGGGGCATTAGAATGCACCCGCAAGTAGCTGAAAGTATTCCGCAAAATTTCCGCCCGGAAGGACGCACATGATGGACGATGGCGCCGCGTAGCCGGATATGCAATACGCGGGCTCGCGCCGCACCTTGTCCGGGCGCTCAACAACCGACGTGCGCGACCCGATCAATGATAGAGGTCCGCGGACAGCGTGCAACGCAAGGCGGCTTTCCCAAGGGTGGTTTCCGATGAACAGTTTCTCTTCCCGTGTTGCTGCCGCTGCCGCCGCGATCCGCCAGATCTTCCCTGAAACGCCGCTGCAGGAAAACGATTATCTGTCGAAAAAGACCGGTGCGCGGGTGCTGTTGAAGCGCGAGGATCTGTCGCCGGTCCGCTCCTACAAGATCCGCGGCGCCTTCAATTTCTTCCGCAAGACACTGGCGGCCGGCAACGAGGCTGAACTGTTCGTCTGCGCGTCGGCCGGCAACCACGCGCAGGGTTTTGCTTTCGTCTGCCGCCATTTCGGCAGGCGAGGCGTTGTGTTCATGCCGGTGACGACGCCGCAGCAGAAGATCGACAAGACCAGGCTGTTCGGCGGCGATTTCATCGAGATCAGACTGGTCGGCGATTTCTTCGACGACTGCTATCGCGCGGCCCTGGAATTCACCGACAGTTCCGGCGCCCATATGGTGCCACCCTTCGATCACAAGGACATTATCGAGGGCCAGGCAACCGTCGCCTACGAGATCGCAGACCAGATGCCGGGCGCCCGCATGCCCGATATCGTCATGCTGCCGGTCGGCGGTGGCGGACTTGCCGCGGGCGTTACCCATTATTTCGCCGATCAGGGCAGGCAAGCACGGTTCGTCTTCTGCGAACCGGCCGGCGCGCCGAGCCTGCGCGAGAGCCTCGCGGCGGGGAAACGGCTCAAGCTCGCCAAGGTCGACAATTTCGTCGATGGCGCCGCGGTGGCCGAGATCGGCCGCGAGCCGTTGCGTCATCTCAAGGATTTTCCGGCCGACACGGTGCGGCTGATCCCGGAAAACCGGCTCTGCGCCACCATGATCGAAATGCTCAACGTCGAAGGCGTCGTGCTGGAGCCGGCCGGCGCGCTGGCGATCGATGGGCTCAAGGATTTCTCCAAGAAGGAGATCAGGGGCAAGACCATCGTCGCCGTGGTTTCGGGCGGCAATTTCGATTTCGAGCGGCTGCCGGACGTCAAGGAACGGGCGTTGCGCTTCGAGGGGCTGAAGAAATACTTCATCATCCGCTTTCCGCAGCGGCCCGGCGCGCTGCGAGACTTCCTCGAACTGCTCGGGCCCGACGACGACATCGCCCGTTTCGAATATCTGAAGAAATCGGCGCGCAATTTCGGTTCGGTGCTGATCGGCATCGAAACCAGGGACCGCCGCAATTTCGATCTGCTCAAGGCGAAGTTCGAGGCCGAGGGCGTCCAGTATCAGGACATCACCGACAACGAGACACTGGCCGGGTTCATCATATGAGCGATCGGGATCAAATGATTGATCCGGGAAAAATCTTCGTCGCGCTGTTTTCCGGCATCAATGTCGGCGGCAATCGCATCGTCAAGATGGCGGAGCTGCGGTCGTTCTTCGAGGGGCTCGGCTTCTCCGATGTCGCCACCTATGTGCAGAGCGGCAATGCCGTGTTCCGGGCGAAAGAGGGCGAAGCGGTCACGTTGACGAAACAGATCGAAGCAGCCTTCGAGAAGAAATGGGGTTTTTATTCGCGCATCATGGTGCGTGATCTCTCGTGGTTCGAGCGGCTGGTGAACGAAAACCCTTACCCGGAAGTTGCCGGGGACCATACCAAGCTGCACGCCTATGTGCTGGAGCGCGAGCCGACAGCGGACGAGGTGGCGCGGCTGACCGAAAAGTGCACCGGCCCCGAACGCTTCGAGATCAAGGGCGATGTGCTCTACTTGCACGCACCGGACGGGCTGGGCAAATCGGTGTTTGCCGGGCTGATCCCGCGCACGCTGAAAGTGCCGGGTACCGCACGCAACTGGCGCTCGGTGCAGGCGCTGCTGGAGATGGCTGCTCAGGCCGGTGGGAAGTAAGTCGCCGCCTAAGCTGCCGGAGCGGGTTTCCAGTCGAAGGTCAGCTCTTCGCGGAAAGCAAAGCGCTTGATGTGATCGGCGACAACGCTTTCCAGGCGTTCGAGCGAGCCGCCCTCGTCAGTCGTGACCGCGATATGAAGGGCGCCCGCGTCTGCGTCCAGAACTGTGCGGCCCATTGAGAGATCGATGGTGCCGTGGGTGGGATCGAACTCGACCGGAAATTTGTGCGCCCAGTGCTTGCACAGCTGTTGCAGATAACGGCTGGCGTGTTCGGTGGCGACATCGGCACGGCTGGTCGGCATGGATGAATTCTCCTGGTAAGCGCCGGCCTTGCCGGGCAGGCGCGATAGGCAGGTAGATAGGTGCCGTCGATCAAAACGGCAAAGGCGGCCGGCTGGTCCGCGTGGCCGCCCCATTCAAGATGGCGTGATCGCTACCAGGTGCCGGTGTTCGGCATCGAGGCCCAGGGCTCGGCCTTGGGCTTCGCCGGTCCCTTCTGCAGCAGCTCGAACGAGATGCCGTCCGGCGACTTGACGAAGGCCATGTTGCCGTCGCGCGGCGGCCGGTTGATGACGACGCCGTTGTCCATCAGATGCTGGCAGGTGGCGTAGATGTCGTCGACCTCATAGGCGAGGTGGCCGAAATTGCGCCCGCCCTTGTAGTCTTCCGGATCCCAATTGTAGGTCAGTTCGATTAGCGGCGCCTTGTCGGCGATGCCGCTTTGCTCGTCTTCCGATGCGGCGAGGAAGATCAGCGTGAAGCGGCCTTGCTCGTTTTCGTAGCGGCGCACCTCCTTGAGGCCGAGCTTGTTGCAGTAGAAATCAAGCGAGGCATCGACGTCGGCGACGCGGACCATGGTGTGCAGATAGCGCATGTGATTTCCTCGATAAATTGCGTTGCGGTGCAACATAGGGTCGGCCCTGTAAAAGGGCAATCATGCGGCAGCGCGCAATGCCGGCAAAGAACAAATCCGGTATTGCCCCAATGAACCGTGAAAAAAGGCACGGCAGGTCTTGCACACACCGGAAGCCGCAGTGTTAAGCTAGTGTCAAGAATCAGTCGCGGTGTTCTTGAAAAGAGGGGGCATTCTTATGGGGGAAAAGGCCTCTTTCATGGGGCGGGACGGACCCCTTGGCGACGCCCTGCAGCGTGACGAAGGCGGCGACGCCGCCGACCTGCTCGAAATTGCCGGCGCCATCAAGTGGTTCGATGTGGCCAAGGGCTATGGTTTCATCCTCCCGGATGACGGCATTTCGGGCGACATCCTCCTCCATGTGACATGTCTTCGAAAGGACGGCTTTCAGACGGCCCTGGAGGGCGCGCGCGTGGTCTGCCTCGTCAAACATGGCGACCGCGGATTGCAGGCCTTCCGGGTGCTCTCCATGGACGTCACCACCGCGGTCCACCCGGCCGAGATGCAGGAGCAGCGCACCCATGTCGCGGTGACGCCGGAGAGCGGTCTCGAACGCGCCTTGGTGAAATGGTTCAACCGCACCAAGGGGTTTGGTTTTCTCACCCGCGGCGAGGGCACCGAGGACATCTTCGTCCATATGGAAACCTTGCGCCGTTACGGTATCACCGAGCTTCGGCCCGGACAGGTCGTGCTGGTTCGTTTCGGGCGCGGCGACAAAGGCCTTATGGCCGCCGAAATTCACCCCGATATGGGGACCTTGCCGGTGTCGCACTAGGGCGTTTCCGGCCGAGGATCTCGAATGGCTTACAGGAACTGGCTGACCGCGGGCGCGATGTGCGCGATTGCCTTCATCGCCGCCGCCGGTGGTTACTTCTATTCCGAAAAGCCGACCTCGGCGGACAGCCGGGCGATGATCCTTCCGGCCGATCCGGCGCCATTGGTCGTGGTGACGAAAGGCGGTGATCGCTCTTTTTCCATCGAAGTCGCCGACACCGCTGCGGAGCGCGAGGCCGGCTTGATGTACCGCCAGGACATGGCGGACAACCACGGCATGCTGTTCGTCTTCGAGGTCCAGCAGCAGGTTGGCTTCTGGATGCACAACACGCCAATGCCGCTTGATCTGATTTTCGTCGGCCAGGATGGCAAGATCCGGGCGGTCAAGCACGGCGAGCCGCAATCGGACGCCGTCATCTCGCCCGGCGTGCCGGTGCGCTTCGTGCTCGAGCTCAAGGCCGGCACTGCCGCCAGGAACGGCATCGAGTATGGCGACCTTTTGCGCCACCCGGCCGTGGACACGGTATCCGGCCCCGGCATGCCACCAGCCGACAATAGCGATGCGCCGAATGGCGGTGGCGGTTGAGCACACAGGCGGGATCGCAGATGCAGTTTTTCACCCATGACGGCTTCGAGCTTGCCTTCCTCGACCGCCAGCCGGCATCGGGCGAAGGCGATCCGGTGCTCATGATCCATGGCTTCGCTTCGAGCCATTATGTCAACTGGGTGTCGCCCGGCTGGTTCAAGACGCTGAACGATGCCGGTTACCGCGCCATCGCCTTCGACAATCGCGGCCACGGCTCGTCGTCGAAGAGCTATGAGGAGGCCGACTACACGCCGGTCAAGATGGCTTCCGATGCCGCTGCCTTGCTCGGCCATCTCGGCATCGGGCGCGCCCATGTCATGGGTTATTCGATGGGCGCCCGCATCGCGGCGTTCATGGCGCTGTCCGATCCGGACAAGGTGGCGACGCTGGTCTTCGGCGGTCTCGGCATCGGCATGGTCGACGGTGTCGGCGATTGGGATCCGATCGCCGCCGCCCTGCTTGCCGATGATCCGGCCGCCACCAGCCATCCGCGCGGCCGGTCGTTTCGCGCCTTCGCCGACCAGACCCGCAGCGATCGCCGTGCCTTGGCCGCTTGCATCGCCAAATCGCGCGAATTGCTGAGCGAGCAGGATATCGCGCGCATCGCCCAGCCGACGCTTGTCGCCGTCGGAACCACCGACGACATTGGCGGCTCGCCCGACGAGCTTGCAGCGTTGATGCCGAACGCCAGCGCCTTTCACATCGAGGGCCGGGATCATATGCTGGCCGTCGGGGACAAGACCTTCAAGCAGCGCGTGCTGGAGTTCTATGCCGAGAATCCGCTCTGAGCGGACGGCGAGGGACGCGGGACGTGACTGCCCTCAGCCTGTGGTGAGAGCCGCCAGCGACCGCGCCATGTTTTCCCGGGCCTGCCGTTCAAAGCGTTGCCGGAATTCCTCGGTGTGGAAAATGTGTGGGCGGGCGAGGAAATTCTTCAGCACCGCACTGCGTCCGGCTCGCCACATCGGCTCCTCCACCCAGTGATACTCGCGCCGCACGGCGCGCTCATAGGCGTCGAAGGCGTCCGGCGCGGCTCCCAGGATCGACAGGTCCATATCCAGAAAAAGACTTGCGTCCCGTGTGGCCGCCGCGTCGTCGAACGGCGGCACCTGGTGCGTGGCGGTGGCGACGATCATTGCCGAGATGCGGTCGAGACGTGAAGGATCCGCGCGGCCCGCCAGCTCTTTCTCGGCAAGGGCCGCACTTTGCGCCTCATTGTCCTTGGCCTTGCTGTCGTAGATGGCATCGTGGAACCAGATCGCCGCTTCGATCGCCTCGGGGTCGCCGAGCAATTCTCGACAGTCGCCAGCGAGCGCCAGCATTGCCTCGATATGGGAAAGGTTGTGATAGTGGCGGCCTGGCGCCCGGTAGAGAGCCGAAAGCTCGCTTTTCAGCGCGTCGTCGATCAAGGGTTCGTTTTCCATGGCTGCTTGAATTCCCGCGAACCAAATCCATTTGACAAAGCACTAAGGAAAATTGAGTTCAATCGTGCTATGATCTGGCTTATATGTGCGGCCAGGCAACAGGCAAGCACTACAGGCAAGCCAGGCAGGACGCAGGACCAGACGGCGATGAACAGCATCAGCATTTCCCGACACAGCGCATTGAAGCCGGTCGATCCGATCTGGCGTTCGATCCGCGACGAGGCCATGGAGGCTGTCAACCGCGATCCGCTGCTCGCTGCATTCCTTTATTCGACCATCCTCAACCAGGACAGCCTGGAGGAGGCGGTCATTCATCGGCTGGCCGAGCGGCTGGCGCACCAGGACATCGGCTCCGATCTCATCCGCCAGACCTTCAAGTCCATGCTGGCCGACGACAAGGAGTGGCCGACGACGGTGCGTGTCGACATCCAGGCCTATTACGATCGCGATCCGGCTTGCGACCGCTTCATCATGCCTGTGCTCTATTTCAAGGGTTTCCACGCCATCCAGACCCATCGGCTGGCGCATTGGCTGTGGAACCAGGGGCGCAAGGATTTCGCGCTCTACCTGCAGAGCCGCTCGTCCTCGGTCTTCCAGACCGACATCAACCCGGCCGCCCGCATCGGCAAGGGCATCTTCATCGACCACGCCACCGGCCTCGTGGTCGGCGAGACCGCGGTCATCGAGGACGACGTGTCGATCCTGCATGGCGTGACGCTGGGCGGCACCGGCAAGGCCGGCGGCGACCGCCACCCCAAGATCCGCTATGGCGTGCTGATCGGCGCCGGCGCCAAGATCCTCGGTAACATCGAAATCGGCCATTGCTCGAAGATCGCGGCCGGCTCGGTGGTGCTGTCGCCGGTGCCGCACAACAAGACGGTTGCCGGCGTGCCGGCCCGCGTCGTCGGCGAGACCGGCTGCGATCAGCCGTCGCGCCAGATGGACCAGCTTCTACCGTCGCAGACGATGGATCAGGTCGTCAGTTTCGACATCTGATTTTCACGGCGCCGCCGTCTGCTGTCGAATTCCGGCCGCGGGCAGGAGCGGGCGGTTGTCTCGCCTTATCAGGCCGCTTGCCTTTACATCGCCATTGTCGACGTGCCAGAAGCGCGTTGAACGAGCAAGCCCGATGATCGGAGAAGACTGTTGAAGCCGGACGAAATCAGAAAGCTGGACGCCTATTTCAAGCGCGTCTTCCAAAACCCCAAGCTTGAGGTCAAGGCACGGCCGCGCAAGGATGATTCGGCCGAGGTCTATGTCGGCGACGAATTCCTCGGCATCGTCTTCAAGGACGAGGACGACGGCGATTACAATTTTTCGATGGCAATTCTCGACATCGATCTGGCCTGAGCCAGCAAATCTTGCGGTCGGTCGGCTCATGCGGCCGGCCAGCCGGTTCCCTCGAAGCGTTCTTAGCGTCCCGCCTTCAGAACGCGCCCGGCTTCAGTGGCGATTGCCGCGTCGAGCGCCTGCCAATCGCCCAAAAACTCCCTTGGGAAGCGATAGGTGAGGCTGAGTTCGTCGCCGACCTGAATGTCGCGCTCGCAAGGCGCCAGCGATTGCTCGGCACTCGGCCCGCCCAGGCAACGGGCCACGAACGGCTCCTTGCCGGGGCGATTGCCGACAACCAGCACCTCGTTCAGATAGCCTGATTTCTCGTTGAAACCATAAATCATCGTGCCGCCAGGCCCGGCAATGCCGGGTCGGGTGATCAACGCGCTGTAGATCGGCGTGAAGCGGCCACTCATGTCACGCGACATCATCTGCTGTTCGAAGGACAGAAAGACGACGCTCTTGACTGTGCCCGTGTGGTTGAAATCGTTGCGCGCCGGCTCGCTGTAGCCGTCCATCTGGGGATAGCGCAGATAGAGGTCGAGCCGCGAGGCGATGCCGTCGCGCCGGGCTTGGGCGAAACGGATGGCGTTGGCCGGGACCGTGATGACATTGTTGCCGATCACCACTTGGTGCACCGTTGCGTCGTCGGTGTATCCGGCCATGGCGATCGAATGGCCAAACCATTTGCCGGCAAGGCTGATCGCTGCCGAAAGCAGGGCCAGCGCCGCGAATCCGTAGAGCACCCGCTTCATCAGCCTGGAATCGACCACGGTGAGTTCGTTGGCGAGCGCTGCCTGCTTCATCTCAGTCCTCGGATCTCGGGCGGCCCGTCCGCCTCCAGTGTCCCTGGGCGGCACACATCGCACGGCACGGCTCTTGCAGCCTGCATGGAACGACTGTGCAATTTCATGGTAAATGGAAAGTTAAGATGGGACCGCTGGAACTCACACTCTTTGCTTTTGCCGTCGGGTTGACGGCCTGTGGGCTGGCCGGATCGGCTATGGAACTGGCGTCGGGCCGCAAGGTCGCCTTCACCGAACCCTATGTGTCGCCGTCACATGTCTTGCGCTCGCTGCTCGCCACGGCCTGTGCCGGACCCTTCATGCTGGTCAACGATGCCATCGATGCTCGGCGTCAACGCCGCATTTCAACGTTGGCGCTGATGTCCTGCGGCTGCACGGCAATTGCGTGGACCTTGGCGCTGGGCGTCGTCGTGCTTGCCATTGCCTCATGGACGGTCCGTCTCCTAGGGTTCGAGCTGCCAGGCTGAGACGATTCGGAGACCAGAAATGCCGCTTTATGCGATCGATGGAACAGAGCCCAGCTTCACCGATGCTGACTCGAACTGGATCGCGCCCGATGCGACGCTGATCGGCGACGTCAGGGTCGGGCGCAATGCCGGCTTCTGGTTCGGCGCCGTCATCCGCGGCGACAACGAGCCTATCGTCATCGGCGCCGACACCAATGTGCAGGAACATACGGTGATGCACACCGATCCCGGCTTCCCGCTGACGATCGGGGAGGGCTGCACGATCGGCCACCGCGCCTTGCTGCATGGCTGCACGATCGGCGACAACAGCCTGATCGGCATGGGCGCCATCGTGCTGAACGGCGCGAAAATCGGCAGGAATTCGCTGGTCGGCGCCGGCGCGCTGGTCACAGAAGGCAAGGAATTCCCGGACAATTCGCTGATCGTCGGCTCGCCTGCCAAGGCGATCAGGGTGCTGGACGACGCGGCCGTGGCAAGGTTGCGCGGCTCGGCGGCGCACTATGTCGCCAACGGCAAGCGCTTCAAGGCGGGATTGAAGAAGGTCTAACGAGCAGCCTCCGCCAGAAATGGCGGAGCCGGCCCGGGGACGGGGCCGGCTCCTTTCACCCGGTCGTTGGGGACGGGGAGGGTGGGGACTCGACCGGGTTTCTCCTGAAGCGCCTCGCATTCACGCGGCGCGCTTGAGCTCTGTTCTAGCGGACGCTGGCGACCGCGCCGGAGCGGCCGTCATTGATCGTCACCCAAACGCCGGAATTCTGGTCCGACTGGCGCTTGAGATAGGTGTAGTCGGTGTCCGTCCAGGACAGGACCTTGGTCTCGAGATTGTCGAGGATGAATTCTCCGAGGCTGGTGCGCACGGTCAGCACCGCGTGGCCGTCGCCATTCGGCTGGCGCGCCACCGTCATCAGCAAATTGCCGGCCGGCACGCCCGCATCCATCAACTCGCGGCGCTTTTCCAGCGCGTAATCCTCGCAATCGCCATAGCCATTGGCCGGATAGGCCCAATATTCCTCGACACCGTAGTTTTCCATGTCGGTGCGCGGCTTGATGCGGGTGTTGACCGAATTGTTGATGTTGACGATCGTCGCCCACAGTTTGCGGGTCAGTTCGACCGGCGCACCCTTCGGGGTCCGTTCGCTGCATTCGCCAGGACTGCGCTGGCAGAACTCATAATGACCGACAGGCTGGGTGGTGCGTCCGCCGGTGTGCATATAGGTCGGTCCCGCGGCATATGCTGATCCCCAAGCGGAAAGCTGCATCGCCATTGCCACCAGCAACAGCTTGCCCCTCGTTTTCTTCATTGTTGTAGTCTCCCCGTTCGAAGGAGACATTGCCACATGTGGATTTATTTGACGCAAAAGCGCGAAGTAGATATTGAGTAAAACTCCAGTAGAATAAAAATAAAATTTGAATCATTTGAGTATTAATTCGTTTGGATCTTGAGGCGCGAATCTCGGCGCGCGGAGGGCTCCCAAGCCCCGCCTAAAGTGGGCTAAGCATGCCGGTCATGGCGTCGAAAACAAAAAACCGGCCACAAGGGCCGGTTTCCTGGAGTGTCGCTGTCGGGCCTGCTCAGGTGCGTGGCGTGTTGAATTCGGAATCGAGCGTTTCGGGGCGCTGGATCACAGCGAATTCGATGGCGACGCCGTCCTCGAAATGACGCACGACCTGCCCGCGCATGGTGCCAAGCATGACCTGGATGCCGATCGCCGGTTTGACGTCGATCTCGACCGCGGCGCCGGAGAGCGAAAGGTCGATGATACGGCACTGGTACTGGCGGCCGTCGGTGAGCTGCAGCACGCTGGTCGGATTGCGCGGCGCGACGCGCTCGTGGCGGCGATCTTCCGGCAGGTCGAGTTCATGCTTGTTGGCGAGCCAGGTCAATTGCGCGGCCAGCTTGTCCTTCTTGCGATCCGACGCGATGACGGTCATCGCGAAACCGTCCTGCAAGGTGCGCGTGACGACACCTTCGATGCGGCCGATATGATCGATGTAGGCAATGATTTTTTCGCCGGGCATGCCGATGCGGTCGGTGCGAAACGCGACGTTGCCCGGTGACATGTCGACGACCTGGCAGGGGTGTTCGGTGCGGTCTTCCAGCATGAAGCGTCCGTAGATTTTGACCCGGACGCGCTGAAAGTTACGCCTTTCAGCTTGGGACGGCGCATAGTCGACCGCCGCTGACCTCATGACTGCCTATACCCCGTTTGGCATCCCGCGCGCCGATGCGAGGAACTTCATCAGAGAAGTACAACAAAGCGGGTTAACAAAGGGAAAAAGCGGGCGCTCCAAGGTTTCCTTTTTGCAGGCCGTGGTGCCAAAACAGCGGCGCGGTTTTGGGCGACGTGCATCAGGCCGCAAACGGACTATTCCTCGCGCCCGCCATCGAAGACGACGAGATGGCGGATGCGGCGCGCCCGGCCGAGCGCCGAGATCGTCTCGGGTGCTCCAAGTTCATCGGGAACGAGCGAGGGAACATCGATCGCCGGGCGGTTGTTGAGGAGCTCCTTCTCCGGATCTATGACGCGGATCGAATCGATCAACGCGTCGGTGATCGGGTCGGCACCCAGCCAGAAGGGCTTCTCCACGGCGCTGATGACGCCCAGGCAGCGTGGATTTTCGACGCCGCCGTCAAGCGGCAGGGCAAGCAGTTCGAACTTGTTGGAGCGCCCGTTGCGGCTGAAGCCCTCATAGCTGATGAGCACGACCGACTTCTGCTCGAAGACGCCGTGGATCAGCCGCGAGACGAGCCGTTGATCCTTCTCACGCCACAGCGACGGAAAGGAAAACCCTTTGAGTTCTCGGCCGTAGCAGGCGCAAAGCCTGGTGCCGGCGAGCCGGAATACGGCTTGCCCGCGCGTGTCCCGCTCCAGGATAAAGGTGTCGGCCAGCAGCGACTTGATGTCGGCCGGCTCGACCTCTGAACGCTTCGGGGCAGGGCGTCCGTCACGCAGACGGTTCCAATATTGGAACAGCGTGATCGATCCATTCTGGTTCATGCTATGCTGCTCCGCGCATTCTGTCGTCTGATGTCCCATCGGTGAACAGAAGGGCGCCCTCCGATGACCTACATGCGTTGCGGAGCAGGAAGCGTGCCAGCGTCGTTAACACTTGTTCACGGGTCGGGGCCGTTAAGGTTAACAAGTGGTTTACGTTGCGTCGAAGCGAGCCCCGTGGCAAACAAAAACCACTCCAGAAGCGGTCGTTTCGCGACGATCGGCAGCACTTCAGTCAGAGTTTTAGGGGAGCAGGGGGCTCGACCAGCCGTTCAGGGGAAACCTTGAACGGCTTCTTTTTTGATTCGCGCCAGGCGATTCGGGGTTAACGGCGGGCGTGTATTTCTACCTGCCGACAAGTGCTGGCAACCATCCCGGCGGTCGCTAAGGCGGCATCGTCCGATCGCTATGCGACGAAAAATCTGCGTTCCGTGGTCGGCTGGTGTGAACTATCGCTTCTTCCCAAGGCCGAAGGTCAGCGCCAGAGCGCCAACCAACACGACACCCTTGACGAAGTCCTGCGTGTAGTAGGGCGCGTTCAGCATGGTGAGGCCGTTCAGGAGGACGCCGACGAAAATTGCGCCGGCCACCGTGCCGATCACATGCGGGCGACGCTTGTCGAGCACGGCATAGCCGATCAGCGAGGCCGCCACCGCATCGAGCAGGAGCGAGTTGCCGGCCGAGACGTCGCCGCGGCCGACACGCGAAGCGACGATCAGCCCTCCCAACGAAGCAAGCGTGCCGGACAGGATATAGGCCCAGAGTCGATATGCCTTGGTCGGCGCGCCGGATAGATGCGCGGCCGTTTCGTTGCCGCCGATCGCATAGAAGACGCGTCCCCAGCGCGTACGCTCCATCAGGAACCAGGCGAGGATGGCGACCACCGCCATGACCACGACAGACAGGGGTACGGTGTCGAAGAGCCGTGACCGGCCGAGGATCAGGAAAGCCGGATCGTAAGCACCGGGAACGGACGAGCCGTCGGGCAGCACCATGCCGGCGGTGATGGAGCGGCCGCCGGTCGGGATTAGCTGCAGGCCGGCGAGCAGGAACATTGTCGCCAGCGTGGCGAGAAGATCGGGGACGCCGATGCGGACAATCAGCAGTCCGTTCAGGAGGCCTATGAAGGCGCCCATCAGCAAGACCAGACCCATGGTCTGGGCCGCATCCAGCTGCCATACGACCATGGCATAGCTTGCCGCCATCACCGACGAGGCGGCGATGCTGCCCACCGAGAGATCGAAGCCGTCGGCCGACATCGTGATCGAGACCCCGACGCCGAGGATCGCCACGACCGAAACCGCCTGCAGGATGGAGAACAGGTTGGCCGAGCGGATGAAGGCGGGCTGCGCGTACCAGAAGCCGATCACCATCAGTGCCAGCAGCACGAACAGCGCGTAACGGCGCGTTTCGCGGAAAAGCGATGTGCGCGGGGCGGCCTGCTGGACCGTCGTCGGGTTCGTCATCGATGCTCTCCGGCCTTTTCGCTCTCGACCTTGCCGATCTGGTCGGTCAGCGGGCCATGGCCGTCACCGGCCTCGTGAAGGGAGTGATCGCGCATGACGAGGATGCGGTCGGCAACCTCCAGCGCCTCTTCGGTGTCGCTGGTCGCGATCAGCGTGGCGGAACCGCTTTGGCTGTTGCGGATTGCGGAGATCAGGTCGGCACGCGCCCCGACGTCGACACCCTGGAAGGGCTCGTCGAGCAGCAGCAGCCGGCAAGGTGCCGCCTGCCAGCGGGCGAGCACGACCTTCTGCTGGTTGCCGCCGGAAAGCTCGTCGAGCTTGTCATCGGGGCCGCGCGCCTTGATGCCGAGCCGGGCGATCGCCTCGGCGGCAACCTTGCGCTCGCGCGCGACCCGCAGCAGGCCGTCCGGAAACCAGCGCCTCAGATGTGGCAGGGCAATCGTTCCGGCAATCGAGGCGCCGGGAACCTCGGGCGGTAGCAGCGACGATGCCCAGCGGTCCTCGGCGACCATAAAGACGCCGTTTTCGATCGATCGCGCCGGCCCGTTGGAAAGCCACGGTTTTCCATCGAGCACGAAGCTGCCTTGCGCCAGCGTTTCCAGACCAAAAAGCGTGCGCAGCAGCCGGGTCTTGCCCGAGCCAAGCGTACCGGTCAGCGCGATGACCTCGCCGGAGCGCAGATCGAGATCGAAAGGCCTCGCACCGGGAATCAGTTGCGCACCCTTGATGGAGGCGATGATTGGGGCCGCCGAAATCTTGCCGTCATGGGTGGCGGCTTCCAGCGTCCGCCCGATCATGGCCGCAACGGCGGCCGGGAAATCGATCGGTTTGGCAAAGGCGCCGACGATGCGACCGCCGCGCATGACCACGGCGCGGTCGGCGATGGCGGCAAGGTCGCCCAGCCTGTGCGAGATGTAGAGGATTGCCATGCCGCCCGCGCGCAGCCGCCGGATGATGGCGAAAAGCCGGTCCGCTTCCGTGGCCGAGAGGCTGGATGTCGGCTCGTCGAGGATTAGAACGGAGGCCTTGGCCGCGACGGCGCGGGCGATGGCGATCAATTGCCGCTCCGCCGGCCGCAGGTCGACGAAGTCGCGGTCGAGCGGCAGGTCGAGATCGATCAGCGCCGCGATGGCGCGCGCACGCCTGCGGATCGACCGGGCCGAGACGAAGAAGCGCTCGCCCGGCTGGCAAAGTTCATCGAGCAGAAGATTCTCCGCGACCGTCAGTCCGGCAGCCCCCGCCTGATCCGTCGCCTGATGGACGGTCGCGATGCCGGCGGCCTTGGCGGCGCTGGGCGAGGCGAGGGCGACGATCCTGCCGCCCAGGGTGATCGTTCCGGCGTCGGGTACATGCGAGCCTGAAAGGATTTTCACCAGAGTCGATTTGCCGGCGCCATTGGCGCCCATCAGCGCCACGACCTCCCCGGCTGCCACGGTAAGATCGGCTCCAGCGAGCGCGCGCGTCGGGCCAAAGGATTTTTCGATCCCGGCGACAGCGACGGCAATGGGGGCGGCGGTGAGGGACAATTGGTTCAGCCGGTTACAGGTTGAGCGGGAACTGGGAAAGGCAAGCAAGCCAACGGGGCACGGTCGTAATTGTCAGCCGCCATATTCCATGATCGCCAGTCCGGCATTGTAATCCGGCGAATAGACGATGCCGTTGGCGTCGACGAATACGTCGGTCGACTGGATCACTTGCGGCCGATTCGGACGTTTGTCGACCATGCGGCTGGGAGCCGGCGGCACCAGCGCCCCGGTCTCCTTTGGGCGATAGGGATCGGAGATGTCGAAAACGCGCACGCCGGCATTCTGGTAGGTTGCAAAGATCAGGGTGTCTGACACAAAGCTGCCCGGCCGGTTCTCGTGCAGATTGTGCGGACCGAAATGTCCGCCCTTGGCGGTGTAATCGGTCTCGTCCGGGGTCGGCAGGGTCGAGATCGAAATCGGGTTCGCCGGATCGCGTATGTCGAAGATCCAGGTGAGCTTGCGCCCATCCTCCTCATGGTCGAGCACGGCCTCGTCGGCGACAACGAGCAAGCCGCGTTTGAGCAGCGGCAGCGCCGAATGGGTGCCGCCACCATAGGGCGGCGACCAGTTCCTGTGGCTGATCAGCCTCGGCAGGGCAGGGTCGGCGACATCGAGGACGGTCAACCCGCCGTCGCGCCAGCAGGCATAGGCGGTATCACCCTCGACGACCGCATGATGCAACGCATAGCGGCGGCCGTCGGGCCAGCCGGGTGTCTCGCCGCCGGCAAGATGCATTCCTGGAATCCACCAGCGACCGGCCTCGACTGGCCGTGCCGGGTCCTGAAGGTCGACCGTCAGCAGGATGTAGTCGCTGTAGCCGTCGAGAAGCGCCGATACGTAGGCGTAGCGCCCGCCGACGTACCAGATGCGGTGGATGCCGATGCCGTCGACCGGGAAGAAGCCGATCTGGCGAGGCTGCGTCGGCTTCGAGATGTCATAGACGGCCATGCCGGCCGACCAGGTCCGCGCCGCGCCCGAACCAGACGCGGTGCCGATCGTCTCGCCGATCGACTGGGTGTAGTAGACCTTCTCGTCGAACGCGAAAGCGGCGTCGGCGAACAGATCGCGTGCATGGACGACCAACAGCAGATCCTCATGCGTCTGCAGATGGATGGTCCAGGTATTCGGCGGCGCGGGCACGAACACCGTCCCGCCCGGATTCTTGGGATCCCGTACATCGATGATGGAAAAGCCTTGTGACCAGGGATGCGCGACATAGGCGAAGCCGCGATGCACCATCACCTGCAATCCGTCCGGCCGCCCGCCTTGGTCGGAATGACCGATCAGGCGCATGTTCCTGGAATAGTCGGGGGTGGGGACAGAAACCATAATTGTCTTTCAAAAGGTCGGTCCGGCGCACTTTGCCTGTCGCAGCGGGTGGTGTGGCGGAGGCAGGCGCAATCATCCCCCAGCAGGCCGGGGATGATTGTTTGGATCGCTGATTTTGTGAAGGCGCAGAAGCTCAATTCGTCGCCGGGATCCACGGTGCCTTTGCGGCATCGCTGTCCTTGAAGGCCGGGAATTTTGCCTGCAGATCTTCGATCGTCTTGATGTTGTTGTCGACGAGGTCCTTTCTGGTGACGAGCGTCGGCTGGATCAGCACCGAATGGCCGGGATTCTGTCCGGCGATCAGCTGGGCCAGCGCGCGCACCGAAGCCTCGCCGACGACGGCCGGGTTGGTTGCCGCCGTCGCCACCCACGGGCTGTTCGGCTCGAGGATGGCCTGGATGTCCGAGGTCGAGATATCGACACCGTAGATCTTCACCTTGTCTGCCACGCCAAGCTCGTCGATGGCGAGCTTCACGCCACGGGCGAACTCGTCCCATGGGGCGAAGACGACCGAAAGCGTCGGGTTGGCGGTGAGCACGGCCTTGGTCTGGTCGGCGACCGAAGCGGCAACGGTGTCGTTGACCACGCCCCAGGTGGCGACTTCCTTGATGCCTGGGTACTTCTTGCCGAAATCCTTCCACACCGCATAACGACGGTCGAGCGGTGCGAAGCCGGCGACATAGAGGACGCCGCCGTCGAATTTCTCGCCTTGGTCCTTGACCGCCTGGTCGAGCACGAGGCGCGCCATGTCGGCATCGGACTGCTCGACCTGCGGGATCTTGGGGTTGTCGAGGTTGGTGTCGTAGGCCACCACTGGAATGCCGGCGTCAAGCGCTGCCTGTGCGACGTCCTTGATGGCTTCGGGCTGGCCGTTGTTGATGATGATGCCTTGCACGCCGAGATTGATCGCCTGCTGGATCAACTGCCGCTCGGTGTTGATGTCGTTGCGCGCCTGCGAGATGTTGGCCTCGATGCCGAGCGCATCGGCCTGGCGCTTCACGCCGGCCTCGAATGCCTGGAGCCAGTCACCGGAGCCGAGGAAGCTGACGACGGCGATCTTGACGCCGCCCTTATCGAAGGGTGCCGGCGCGCCGGATATGCCCTGCGCCGAAGCAGCGGTGGCGAGACCGGCTATGCCGGCGGCTGCCGCCAGCGAAAGAATATGCTTGATCATGTGGAGACCCCTTTGAAATTGGCCGCATTCTAGGGAGGAGGCCCATCGCTTCCGAGAACGCTCATTGCGAGTTTTTCAAATCCCGGAGCATTTCCACTTCGCTTCCTTTCGGTTTCGTAGCAAATGAAGACGATGCGGTGCCGGGCGTTCGCTGTTGAGAAAACAGAATTGTTCCAACCCGGACATCCTTGCTCTAAAGGACGCGCAGGAATTCCTGGACCAGATGCGCATGAACGAACCGGTAAACCCTTCGGACACGGAACAGATGGACGACGCGCAGCGACGACGGCGCGAGCCGGTGTTCAACCTGCCACCCGTCGTGTTGGCGGTGATCGGCATCTGCGTCGTCGTCTACCTGTTGCAGCAATATGTGTTGAGCGAATCCCAGCAGATGACATTGCTGTATGACGGGGCCTTCATCCCCGTTCTCTACACCTGGCAATACGGCTTCGACTGGTTCCTGTTTTCGCGGCCGTTCACCTATGCTTTCCTGCACGGCGGTTTCGCGCATCTGGCCATCAACATGGTGTGGCTCGCCGCGTTTGGTTCACCATTGGCAAACCGTCTGGGAACGCTGTGGTTCGCGCTGTTTTTTGCCGCAACCGGGTTGGCTTCGGTCGCGCTTTTCTGGGCGATCCATCCTTATGGTGAGGCGCCGCTGGTCGGGGCTTCCGGTGCGATATCAGGCATGATGGGGGCTGCGGCGCGTTTCGGCTTCCGCACCGACCGTTCGGCCGGCAAGGCCGCCTTCGCCGGCCCTGTGCTGCCGATCGCATTCGTATTGCGCTTGCGCGGTGTCGTGATCTTCCTCGCCATGTGGATGGTCATCAATCTCGCCACCGGCCTGCTCGGGTTTGCCCCAGGGGTAGATGGTCAGATCGCCTGGGAGGCCCATATTGGCGGCTTTTTCGCGGGCTTCTTCGGCTTGCGTTGGTTCGACAGGCGATGGCAGGCGCCTGAATGGGAGACGACCGACCACCGCACTTGAAATGCAACCGATCACGGCGCACGATGTTCACTCTTACGTGAAGGCCGGTCAGGGCAGGAACCGGCAGGCAAAGCAGAGGAGGACGCCATGACGGTGAAGGCAATTCTCGAGAGAAAAGGCCATGACGTGTTGACGCTCGGGCCGAACGAAAAGCTTAACGAAGCCATCCGCATCCTGGCAGAGCACAAGATCGGTGCGCTGGTCATCACCAATGGCGATCGCAAGATCGTCGGCATCCTGTCAGAGCGCGACATCGTCCGGGTTGTCGCCCGCGAAGGTGGAGCCGCGCTGGATATCGCCGTGCGCTCGGCAATGACGCCGAAGGTGAAGATCTGCAACGAGAATCACACCGTCAACGAGGTGATGGAGATCATGACCCGAGGCCGCTTCCGCCATCTGCCGGTGGAGAAGGACGGCATGCTCGATGGCATCGTGTCCATCGGCGATGTGGTCAAGCGCCGCATCGAGGATGTCGAGCGCGAGGCCGACGAGATCAGGGCCTATATCGCCACCGCCTGAGCGGCGAGGCGAACCGCCGGCCGGAGAACCGACCGGCGGAGCCGTGGTTTACCTGTTGTCGAGTTCGGAGCGGACGAGCGCGAGCCCGCGCCGGGTGATGCGGTAAGGGCCGCCTCCCGACGAAGAAACCGCCTTCTTACGCTTCAGTTTTCGAAACATATCGAGATCGACGCCCGGATAATGCCAGCCGTCGCGGGTCAGGCATTTGACGGAGGCGATCCGCTTTTTCTCGTTCTTTTCGATTTCAATGCGTCCACCCTGCGCGAGCAGGTGCAGGATGCGCTGTTCTATGCGCGAAATGTCCATGTGAGAGTTTTCCGGGAAAACAAAAAATGCCGCCGCCGCGAAGCTTCGCGGCACGGGGTTTCGGTTTTCTGCCCTGCCTCGCCAGGAGGTCAGGGCCTTACCGGGACTGAGCGTAAGTGGACATCCACTCTCCATTGGAATGAGCGTCCTATAGGCGAACGCGGCTGAAAAGACCAGTCCGTGGCTTTGCGCTTGTCTCTTTTGGCGGTTTGCACTAGCGAAGTTGCAAATCAGAATGTGCATTAATGCAGCTTCCCATCATTCCAGTTCGCAGGCCGCCATGTCCCTTATCGACACCCGTACTCCTGACGCAAAACGCCTGATCCCCGGCGCAACCGGCGACTGGGAGATCATCATCGGCCTCGAGGTCCATGCGCAGGTCACTTCGGAAGCAAAGCTGTTTTCGGGCGCCTCGACGGCCTTCGGCGCGCCGCCTAACGCCAATGTCAGCCTGGTCGATGCGGCGATGCCGGGCATGCTGCCGGTCATTAACGAGGAATGCGTCAAGCAGGCGATCCGTACCGGCCTGGGGCTGAAGGCGCAGATCAACCACAAGTCGGTCTTCGATCGGAAGAACTACTTTTATCCCGACCTGCCGCAGGGCTACCAGATTTCACAGTTCAAGCAGCCGATCGTCGGCGAGGGCACGGTCATCGTTTCGGTGGGCCCGGACCGCCAGGGCGAATTCGAGGACATCGAGGTCGGCATCGAGCGGCTGCATCTGGAGCAGGATGCCGGCAAGTCGATGCACGACCAGCATGCGACCATGTCCTATGTCGATCTCAACCGCTCCGGCGTGGCGCTGATGGAGATCGTCTCCAAGCCGGACATGCGCTCGGCCGACGAAGCCAAGGCTTATGTCACCAAGTTGCGCACCATTGTACGCTATCTCGGCACCTGCGACGGCAACATGGACGAAGGTTCGATGCGCGCCGACGTCAACGTTTCGGTGCGCAAGCCGGGCGGCGAGTTCGGCACGCGGTGCGAGATCAAGAACGTCAACTCGATCCGCTTCATCGGCCAGGCCATCGACTACGAGGCGCGCAGGCAGATCGCCATCCTCGAGGATGGCGGCAAGATCGATCAGGAGACGCGGCTGTTCGACGCCGTCAAGGGCGAGACGCGCTCGATGCGCTCCAAGGAAGAGGCGCATGATTACCGCTACTTCCCCGATCCCGACCTTTTGCCGCTGGAATTCGACCAGGCCTATGTCGATGCGCTGGCCAAGGAATTGCCGGAACTGCCGGACGACAAGAAGGCGCGGCTGATCGCGTCGCTCGGCCTGTCCGTCTATGACGCCTCGATCCTGGTTTCGGAAAAGCCGATCGCCGACTATTTCGAAAAGGTGGCCGCCGGCCGCGACGGCAAGCTTGCCGCCAATTGGGTCATCAACGATCTGCTCGGGCAATTGAACAAGGCCGGAAAAGACATTGAAAACGCTCCGGTTTCGCCCGAGCAGCTCGGTGCGGTCATCGATCTGATCAGGGATGGCACCATCTCCGGCAAGATCGCCAAGGACCTGTTCGAGATCGTCTGGAATGAGGGCGGCGACCCGCGCCAACTGGTCGAGAGCCGTGGCATGAAGCAGGTCACCGACACCGGCGCCATCGAGAAGGCCGTCGACGACGTTATCGCCGCCAACCCTGACAAGGTCGAACAGGCGCGCGCCAAGCCGAGCATGGCCGGCTGGTTCGTCGGCCAGGTAATGAAGGCGACCGGCGGCAAGGCCAACCCGCAAGCCGTCAACGACCTCGTCAAGGCCAAGCTGGGCATCGAGTAGCGCCGTGTTCGTCCGCACCGCAGGTGAACGCGACCTTGCCGCTGTGCGGACGCTGCTGGTGGAAACGTGGCATGCGACCTATGACGCCATTTATGGCGCTGCCAAAGTCGCCGAGATCACCGACGAATGGCACTCGATCGCTTCGCTCCGCTCGCGGCTGACGCGGCCCAACTCGGAATTCCTGGTGGCCGATGACGGCAAGCGGATCGGCGGCATGGCTTTCGCCGCCGCCACCGCCGATGCGAAAATCATCCTGTTGAACCAGCTCTACGTCCATCCGGACTGTCAGCGGCGGGGGATCGGGCAAGCACTGCTCGACGAGGTCGAAGCCAGTTTCCCGGAAGCGCGAACGTTGCGCGTCGAGGTCGAGGAGGCCAATGGCGGTGCCATCGCCTTCTATCGGTCGAAAGGGTTCTTGCCTGTCAGTGCCGCGGAAGAGTCCCGTGATACCTCAAGGCCGACGACGCTGAGTTTCGAGAAACCGCTGGGATAGACCACCGGGATGAATAGAGCGATCAAGCCATGCGTCATCGCGGCGTTTGCTGTGCCGGCTCACGACGGATATGCAAGGGCATGACCAAACTGTCCCGCATTACAGCGCTGGCGCTGCTCGCCATCATCATTTTCGCGACCTTGTCGCCGATCCAGATGCGGCCGCACCTCGCTGAAGCGAATGTCGAGCGTGCCTTGGCTTATGTCCTGCTGGGCTTCGCCCTGGCGATCGGCTTTCCCAACCGACTGTATCAGGTCGTGATCTTTGTGGCTGTGACCGCCGGCATGCTGGAACTGCTTCAGCTCATTGATCCCGGTCGCCATGCACGCCTCATCGATGCATTGGTGAAAGCCCTTGCCGGGGTGGTTGGGATCGTGGCGGGACACCTGATCGTCAGGGCCGGCGGACAAAAGAGCGAGAGCTAGGCGCGGCGGCAATCCGCCGGGAGTGCGGGACCATCGACCTTGGTCGCGGCCCGTGTCTATCTGGCCGAAGCCTTCTCGCTAGGCAGCGGGAACCTCCACATTGTCGATCAGCCTCGTCTTGCCGAGCCATGCTGCCGCAAGAAGACGCCCTTCGCGGTTTCGACGCCATGGCGCAAGCGTCAGGCTTTGGCGTGCCTCGACATAGTCGACCTTCTGAAAGCCGGCGGCGATGAGGGCGCGGCTGGCCTCTTCGGTTGCGTCGCTCTGGCCGGCGCCTGCCGCCAGGGCCGCAGCCGTATTGCGCAATATCACGTTGAGCTGGCGGGCGATCTTCAGTTCGGCCTCATCGAGATAGGCGTTGCGTGACGACATGGCGAGACCATGCGCGTCGCGGATCGTCGGTGCGCCGATGATCTCGACAGGCAGGTCGAGGTCGCGGCAGAGCTGCCTCACCACGCAAAGCTGCTGGTAGTCCTTCTCGCCGAAGACCGCACAGTCGGGCGTTGCCTGCAGGAGGAGCTTTGCCACCACGGTGGCGACGCCGTCGAAAAAAGTCGGCCGAAAGTCCGATTCGAGCCCGGCGGAGGGGCCGCCGACCGAGATTTTCGTGGCGAAGCCGGCGGGATACATCTCGCCAACCGTCGGTGTGAAGGCAAGGTCGGCTTTTGCCGCGCCCAGCCGGTCGAGGTCGCGGGCGAGTTGGCGCGGGTACTTGTCGAGGTCTTCGCTCGGCGCGAACTGCGTCGGATTGACGAAGATCGACACGACGCAGCGCTCGGCTTTTTGGAGCGCGATCCTGACCAGCGAGATGTGTCCGTCATGCAAAGCACCCATGGTCGGCACCATGGCGACACGAAGGCCGTCGCGCCGCCAGTCCCGGATTTGCGCGCGAAGTGCGGCCACGCTGTCGACGACGACGGGTTGGCTCATGCGTCGTCCCTGCTGTTTGTCGCCGAAAAGACATGGCCGGGGCCGGGGAATGTCCGGCCCCGCACCTCGGCTGCGTAGCTTTCAGCTGCACGCGAGATCACGCTGCGCAGATCCGCGTATTCCTTGACGAATTTCGGCACGCGATCGACGGTCAGCCCGACCATGTCGTCGATGACCAGGATCTGGCCGTCGCAGTCGCCGCTGGCGCCGATGCCGATGGTTGGAATGGCGATGCGGCGGGTGATTTCGGCGGCGACCCTCTCGACCGTGCCTTCGATGACGACCGAGAAAGCGCCGGCGTTCTCGACGGCAAGCGCATCGCGAAGCAATGCCGCAACAGCCTCCTCGGTGCGGCCTTTGATCTTGTAGCCGCCATCCTTCTCCACCGATTGCGGCTGCAGGCCGATATGTCCCATGACCGGAATGCCGGCGGCGGCGATGGCCTCGATCTGGCTGATCATGTCGAGGCCGCCTTCGAGCTTCACCGCCTGGCAGCCGGTTTCGTCGACGACCCGCCGCGCCGAGGCGACGGCTTGCGCTGCCGTTGCCTCATAGCTGCCGGCCGGCAGGTCGACGACGACGCAGGCCCTGGCCGAGCCGCGCATCACGGCCTGCCCATGTGCGATCATCATCTCCAGCGAGGCGCCCAGCGTCGTCTTGTGGCCATGCAGGACCATGGCGACACTGTCGCCGACCAGAAGCAGGTCAACATGGTGATCGAGCAGACGGGCGATGGGATAGGTATAGGCGGTCAGGCAAACGATCGGCGTGCCGCCCTTGCGGTGGCGAATCGCCTCGGCGCTGATGCGAATGTCGGTGGTCGGCAATTCCGTGGCCAATCGTCACCTCCTTTGGCCTCAAGCCGGGCTGGATGCAGGCATGGGCGCGCAGAGCTTTAGAAATACCGTAAAGGCTTGGCAAGCGTGCATGCAGTGACCGGCAGGATCACAGGCTTGTGTCGGGTTTCCGGCAAGCCATTTGCGCGCACGCCGTGGCAAAAGCCTTGCCTTCGGCAAGGCCTGACGCCATAAGCAGGAAAACGGGCGCTGCCGGCGCGAGGGTTTTGAAATGAAGACTTTCCTTACGCAGTTTTTCACCTGGTGGAACAGCCAGACGATTGGAACGCGCCTGCACACCTGGCGGTACGGCAAGAAGGTCGGCCAAGACGAAACCGGCAATTTCTACTACGAAGGCGGCATCGATTCGGAAGGCCGCACGCGCCGCTGGGTCATCTACCGCAATTATTCGGAAGCTTCGGCGATACCGCCCGGCTGGCACGGCTGGATGCACCACCGCGTCGACGTCGCGCCGTCCAGCGAGGACTACAAGCCGCGCGACTGGCAAAAGCCGCATCAGCCCAATCTGACCGGCAGCCCGGCGGCCTATCGCCCGAAGGGCTCGGTGCTGACCAATCAGCATCGTCCGCAGGTTACCGGCGACTACGACGCCTGGACGCCCGGGTCGTAATGGTAGGGTGCAGGCCGGTGCTTTATCGCCACAATTGGTGTTTAGCTGCTTGCTGATCAGAAAACGGCGACTAGCCTTGGCGATCGACAGAATCACCCGGGCGCGAACCACCGGTATCCTTGCATGAGCTTTTTCAACCTGACATCGATGGGCGGTCTGACGCTAGCCGCCGGTCTTGCCGTCAGCACCGCGGCGTTTGCCGCTTCGCCGACCCCCGCCGCCCCCGCGCCGGCGCCAGCCCCGGGATCGGACCGGGTTACCAACGCCGTTGCCGAGTTTGCCGGTATCGACAAGATCACCGGCCGCATCATCACCTTCGATGTCTATATCGACGAGACGGTGCAGTTCGGTGCTTTGCAGGTGACGCCGCGCGTCTGCTATTCGCGGCCACAGACCGAAGAACCGAAGACAGATTCCTTCGTCGAGGTCGACGAGATCACGCTGGACCGCAAGATCCGCCGCATCTTCACCGGCTGGATGTTTGCCGAAAGCCCCGGCCTCAATGCCGTCGAGCATGCCGTCTACGACGTCTGGCTGAAGGCCTGCAAGCAGAAGTCGGATGTGCCGGCGCCCGATGGCGCCAAGGCAGACTCGACCAAAGCCGAGGCGCCCAAGCCCGCCGCGGCCAAACCGAAAGCCGCGACCGCTCCGGACGTGACAGAGCCTGGCGTGACGGAGCCGGACGCTTCGGACCCCGATACGACCGACACCAACTGATCCTCCGGAACCGTCCTTGCCACCATACGTTGGAGCACGGATGAGCGCGCATTTATGCGCAGGGAGGATCTTCCGATGTCAGACAGCAAGCGGATCACGGCCGGCAAGGCAGAGTTGCTGGAACTCGAAAAGGGATTCTGGACGGGCGACGCGGCCTACTATACGGCCAATGCCGACACCGAATGCCTGGTGGCGTTTCCGCAGATGGCACAGGCGATGGACAATGCCGATCTCGCCAAGACCGCGACCAAGCCCAACCGCTGGCGCGACCTGAAAATCGACCTCAAGGGTATTATCGAGCCGGGCAGCGACATCATCATGCTGACCTACGAGGCACATGCGACACGCGAGAACGGCGAACCTTACGCCGCGCTGGTCAGCACCGGCTATGTCCATCGCGTCAACGGCTGGAAGATGATGTTCCATTCGCAGACGCCATTGGAAGCCGCCACTGGGAAGTAGGCTCAATCTTCAGGGATAGAATTGGGCGTCAGGGATAGAATACGGCCTCGCCCTTCAGCGCGTCGGCCAGCATCTTTTCATATTTGCCGCGCGGCACGTCGACGGCGCCGAAGCGCTTGAGGTGCTCGGTGGTGAACTGCGTATCGAGCAGCGCGAATCCGCGTGCCTTCAAGCGCTCCACGAGATAGAAAAGGCAGGTCTTGGAAGCGTCCGTCTCCCTGGCGAACATGCTCTCGCCAAAAAACACCCGGCCGAGCGACACGCCATAGAGGCCACCGACCAGCCGGTCCTCGCGCCACGCCTCGACCGAATGACAATGGCCTATCCGATGCAACTCGACATAGGCTTCGCGGATCGGCGCATTGATCCAGGTCGAGCGCCGTTCCACCCGCTTCTCGGCGCAACCGTCGATCGTGGCTTCGAAATCGAAATCGAAACGGATGTCGAAGGGGTTCTTCTTGATCGTTTTCCTCAGGCTCTTCGGTGCGTGAAAACCATCGAGCGGAATGATGCCGCGCGTCTCCGGCCGCACCCAGAACACCTCCGGGTCGCCGGCACTTTCTGCCATTGGGAAGACGCCCGAGGCGTAGGCCTTGAGCAGCAGGTCGGTGGGGATGCGATAGCCGGGCGCGTAGGGGCGGGTCATCGCGTCTCCGCGCTACTCTTCCTTGGCCAGATATTTTTCCAGCCAGTGGATGTCATAATCGCCATTGGCGATGTCGGCATTGCCGACGAGATCGCGAAACAGCGGCAGCGTCGTCTTGATACCGTCGACGACGAACTCGTCCAGCGCGCGGCGCAGGCGCATCATGCACTCGACGCGATTACGCCCATGCACGATCAGCTTGCCGATCAGGCTGTCATAGTAGGGCGGGATCTTGTAGCCGGAATAGACGCCGGAATCGACACGGATGCCCAAGCCGCCCGGTGTGTGGAAATGGGTGATCGTGCCCGGCGAGGGGGTGAAGGTGCGCGGGTCCTCGGCGTTGATGCGGCATTCGATGGCGTGGCCGTTGAACTTGATGTCCTCCTGCTTCACCGAGAGGCCGCCGCCCGAGGCGACGCGGATCTGCTCATGCACGAGATCGATGCCGGTGATCGCTTCCGTCACCGGATGCTCGACCTGCAGGCGCGTGTTCATCTCGATGAAGTAGAACTCGCCATTCTCGTAGAGGAACTCGATCGTGCCGGCGCCGGAATAGCCGAGATCGGCGATGGCCTTGGCGCAGATGCCGCCGATGCGGGCGCGCTCTTCGGCATTGAGGGCGGGCGAGGGCGCCTCTTCCCAGACCTTCTGGTGGCGGCGCTGCAAGGAACAGTCGCGCTCGCCGAAATGCACGCCGCGGCCAAAGCCGTCACCGAACACCTGCACCTCGATATGGCGCGGCTTTTCCAGGTATTTTTCGATATAAACGGCATCGTCGCCGAAGGCGGCACCGGCTTCCGTGCTCGCCGTCTGCAGGGCGATCTCCAGGTCAGCCTCGGTGAGGGCGACCTTCATGCCGCGACCGCCACCGCCGGCCGATGCCTTGATGATCACGGGATAGCCGATCTCGGCGGCAATGCGCCTGGCTTCCTTCTGGTCGGTGACGGCGCCGTCCGAACCGGGCACAACCGGAATGCCGAGGCGCTTGGCGGTTCGCTTGGCCTCGATCTTGTCGCCCATGATGCGGATATGGTCGCCGGACGGACCGATGAAGGTGATGTTGTGCGCGGCCAGTATGTCGGCGAACTTGGCGTTCTCCGACAGGAAGCCGTAGCCCGGATGCACGGCGTCGGCGCCGGTGATTTCGCAGGCCGCAACGATCTGATGGATGTTGAGATAGCTGTCGCGCGATGGCGGCGGACCGATGCAGACGCTCTCGTCCGCGAGCCGCACATGCATGGCGTCGGCATCGGCGGTCGAATGCACCACCACCGTCTGGATGCCGAGTTCCTTGCAGGCGCGCAGCACCCGGAGGGCGATTTCGCCGCGATTGGCGATGAGGATCTTCTGAAACATCAGGCCCGCTCTACTCGATCACGACGAGCGGCATGCCATATTCGACCGGCTGCGAATCCTCGAAAAGGATCGCGGTCACCGTGCCGGCGCGTGGCGAGGGGATCTGGTTCATCGTCTTCATTGCTTCGATGATCAGCAGCGTCTGGCCTTCCTTGACCTTCTGGCCGACTTCGATGAATGCCTTGGCGTCCGGCGACGGCGCCAGGTAGGCCGTGCCGACCATCGGCGAGGTGACTGCGTTCTTGGAAATATCTGCCACAACGGGCAGAGCTACGGAGGCAGCTTGCGCTGCTGCCGGCGCATAGGCCTGCTGCGGCGCTGCGATTGCATGAACAGCCGGCGCCTGCCGCGAGACGCGCACCTTCAGGTCGCCCAGTTCAACCTCGATCTCGGTGAGGTTGGTGTCGTTCAGTATGCCCGCCAGATCGCGAATCAGTTGCTGGTCAACACCGGTCTTCTTTATCGACATTTTCGAGCCTTCTGTTTGTTGGCCGGTCATAGGCGTGCGGCCAGCGCCTGTAGCGCCAGCGTATAGCCGAGCGGCCCAAAGCCACAGATCATGCCGACGGCGACCGGCGCGACCATGGAGACGTGGCGGAATGGTTCCCGCGCATGGATGTTGGAAAGATGAACTTCGGCCACCGGCAACGGTGCGACGGCGCGGATGGCGTCGTGGATGGCAATCGAGGTGTGGCTGTAGGCGCCCGGATTGATGACGATGCCGACAGCCTTGTCGCCGGCTTCCTGAATCCAGTCGACAAGGTCGCCCTCATGGTTCGACTGGCGGAAATCGATCTCGAACCCCAGCGCCGTGCCTGCCTGCTTGCAGTCGTCGGCGATCGCGGCAAGCGTCTTGCCGCCATAGATGCCCGGCTCGCGCTTGCCGAGCGCGTTGAGATTGGGACCGTTCAGGACGAAAACCGTTTTCAAAAAGCCGACCTTTCCCGGCGCCGTCATCAAGCCGGCGCGCTGGGCCCTCTATAATGGGCATAACCGCCCGCGGAAAGAGCGCAAGTGCGTTCTTTCACTGTCCACAACAGGCGGAAATGTGCCCGTGAGAAATAGCTGGCGAGCAAGATCAGAGCGCGGCTTTCGCCGCCTCGATCTTTTCAGCCAGCACTTCCTGCCCGAGCGCCCCGAACACCACCTCGTTGCCGACGACATAGGACGGCGTTCCGGTGATCGCCAGCTTGTTGGCAAGATCGTAGGTCTTGGCGAGGGCCTCGTTGATTGTCGGGTCCTTCATCTTCTCGCGCAGCGCCGCGTCGTCGGCACCGAGCGATAGCGCGACCTTCATGGCCGCCGCCTCGGTGGCGCGCCCCTGGCCACCGAGCAACGCATTGTGGAACTCGCCGTACTTTTCCGGGTGCATCAGGTGGAAGGCCATCGAGACCACGCTCGCCTTCTGCGAATCCGGTCCGAGGATGGGGAATTCCTTGAGCACGAAACGCAGGTCCGGATCGGTCTTGGTCAGCGCCTGCATGTCGTCGATGGCGCGTTTGCAGAAGCCGCAATTGTAGTCGTAGAACTCGACGATGGTGACCTTGCCGTTGGGATTGCCGACGACGCCGTCGAAGGCGGAGTTGAAGATCTGGTCCTTGGCATCCTTGATCACGCCGAGATGAGCGATGCGCTGCTCTTCCTTCTGCTTGGCCTCAAGCGCATCCTGGACCTCCAGGAGGACTTCCGGGTTTTTCAACAAATAGTCGCGGATGATGCCTTCGACCTCGGTGCGGTCGATCTTGGTATTGGCCGCCGCCGTCTCGACCGGCTGCGCGGTACCGGCCTTGGCGATCTGCGGGTTTCCGGCAACGAATCCGAAAGCCAGCATGGCCAGGGCGACCGCAACCCCCGTGGTGCCCAGCAGCAGTGCCTTTTTCATCGTTCCTGTTCCTTCTACCTGTTTTCCGGTCTGGCTATGTCGTGGCGCGCGACCGGAAGGTTCACTTGATCTTGGTTGACGGCCTGTAGTTTATGATATCCTGGGCGCGAAGCCAGCGCGGCTCGCCGCGTTTCATCTGCTGTTGCGCCCGCATGGCGAAAATCTTCGCATCCTTGTAGCTGCCGGAATAAAAATGGCTTTCGGCGGTGGCAAGTTCAGCGCCGGATATGTCGCCCAACTCGCCATAGGCCTGTGCCAGATAGCGATATCCGGCTGAATTTTCCTTGTCGCGACCGAGGCCATTGTTGATCTGCACGACGGCTTTTTTGAGGGAGTCGGGCGTGCCGACGGCCATCAGCGCCTGACCCACGGACACCGGCAGCAGACCGGACCGAGCCGAATCGAGGCTGACCGCCTTGGCGTAAGCGTCCGCAGCTTCCTTGGGTTTGTTTGCTTTCATCAGGATGTCGCCGCGCAGTTCCTGGAAGTAGGCATTTTTCGGCTGCGCTTTGATCAGTGCATTGGTCTTGGCGAGAGCGGCGGCGATGTTGCCGAACAGGTAGGTCGACTGGGCGTCGCCGTACTGCGCGGCGAGGGTTCCTTGCATCTTTCGCATCAGCCGGGACGCGGCCGCCTGGCCTTCCATGTAGACGGCGATCTTCACCCGCATCATGTCATGGCGCTGCTGCAGCGCGGGCGGGTCCGGCCTGTCGACATTGGGGTCCTGTTTCACCAGCACTTCGAGATTGGCGATGCGGTCCTGCGGCATCGGATGGCTGATCCGATACGGATCGACCTGGGCGCCCGAAAGCGACAGTGCGGTCTGGAAGCGGCGGAATGTCTTCAGCATGCCCATGCCGGACTGGCCGGTGGCATTGAGATAGGTGATCGCCGAGCGGTCGGCCGTCATCTCCTCGGTGCGCTGGTAGGCGAGGATGCTGCGCTGTGCCATCTCGCCGCCGCCAGCGGCCACGCCCATGCCAGCGCCGGCGAGACCGCGGCTGCTGGTTGTGGCACCGGCGACAATGGCGCCGGCGCCAAGCAATGTCGCGATGACGGCCATCGTCTTGGCTCGTTCGAGTTGGTCGCGCAGCTTCTGCTGGTGGCCGCCGGCGATATGGCCGGCTTCGTGCGCGATGACGCCGATGATCTCGTTGGGCGTTTCAGCCGTCATCAGCGCGCCGGTGTTGATGAACAGCCGGCGCCCGGTGACGAAGGCGTTGAAACTCTGGTCGTTGACCAGAACGATGTCGATGCCGTCATTCGCCAGGCCGGCCGCCCTGAAGATCGGCCGCGCGTAATCGCGCACCAGCGCCTCGATCTCGGCGTCGCGCACCACCGGCACGTTCTGGGCGAAGGCACTGACCGAGCTCGCCATTGCAACGGCAACGCCAAGCGAAAGCGTCGCGAAGACGCGCGCTGCCTGGGCAATCGTCGATCTGGGTCGGCTCAACATGATGGCTCCACTGGTAGACGAGCGGGCGAAAGATGAAAAGTCGGCGCCGGAAACTTCCTCAACTTGTGATCCTCACATCAATCGGGCATTTGTGCGGCACATGCGCCAGTGCGTGGCGCCGTCAGTCATCGGGAATACTGGTTAAATGGTCGTTTCGCTCTCACGCCGTGGCAATGTCGAGCCCTTCCATGCGATGGACATTCTGGCAGAGGCAAACCGGCTGAAGTCCCAGGGCGTGCCGGTTGTTTCGATGGCCGTCGGCCAGCCCTCCGATCCCGCACCGGTTCTGGTTCGCGCCGCAGCCGCCAAGGCGCTGCAGGATGGACGCATCGGCTACACCGATGCGCTGGGACTGGCAGGTTTGCGCAAGGCGATCGCCGGACACTATGCCGATCACTACGGGCTTGATATCGAGCCCGGCCGGATCGCGGTGACCACTGGATCGTCGGCCGCCTTCAACCTCGCCTTCCTGGCGATGTTCGATGGGGGTGACCGGGTCGCCATCGCGGCACCCGGCTATCCCGCCTATCGCAACATCATGGCCGCACTCGGCATCGAGGTGGTCGAGATCGAGCTCGGCGACGCCGCCTATCTGCATGCCGGCCATCTCGAGACCGCGCATCGTGAAAAGCCGCTGAAAGGCGTTCTCTTCGCCAGCCCCGCCAATCCAACCGGCGCGGTCATACCGGCCGATGAACTGGCGGTTCTGGTGAGGACGGCACAAGAGCTCGGCATCGCCGTCATCTCCGACGAAATCTATCACCGGCTGGCCTATGCCGCCCCCGACACCACGGCGCTGGCCTATGGCGGCGACGTGACGGTGATCAACTCCTTCTCCAAATATTACTGCATGACGGGCTGGCGCATCGGCTGGATGGTGCTGCCGCAAGAGCTGGTGCGGCCGGTCGAGCGCGTCGCCCAGAGCCTCTACATCTCGCCGCCGGAACTGTCGCAGATCGCCGCGATCGAAGCGTTCAGGGCGACCGAGGAGCTGGAGGCGGTAAAAGGCCGCTACGCCTGGAATCGCGAGCTTTTGATGAAACGCCTGCCGGAACTCGGCTTTCCGCTGGCAGCGCCCATGGACGGCGCCTTCTATGCCTTCTGTGACGTCACCAGGCATACCAATGACAGCATGGCCTTCGCACGCAAGATGCTGGCTGAGGCGCATGTGGCGGCAACGCCCGGCCGCGACTTCGACACTCAGGCTGGGCACCGGACGATGCGGTTTTCCTATGCCGGCAGCCACGACGACATGGTCGAGGCAATGGCGCGCATCGAACGCTGGTTGAGGTAGCACCATGCCGGAACTCGAACAGCCCCTCAGACTTGATCAGGCCTCCAAACTTGATCAGGCCCCCAAACTTGATCAGGCATTGGCCGAAGTCGCCGCCGAAATGGCCGATCGCATCGATCGCGGTGATGTCGCTTCCTACATTCCGCAGTTGGGCAAGGTCGATCCGAAGAAATTCGGCATCGCAGCGGTCACCAATGACGGCCGCGTGCTGACGGCAGGGGACGCCGACCAGGCCTTTTCCATCCAGAGCATCTCGAAAGTGTTCACCCTGACACTGGCGCTCGGCAATGTCGGCGACGCGCTGTGGCAGCGGGTCGGCCGCGAACCGTCAGGCAATCCGTTCAACTCGATCGTGCAGCTCGAGCATGAGAACGGCATTCCGCGCAATCCGTTCATCAATGCCGGCGCCATCGTCATTTCCGACATCCTGCTTGCCGGCCACCAGCCGCGCGAGGCGATCGGCGAGATCCTGCGCTTCATCCGTTTCCTGGCCGACGACGAGACTGTTATCATCGACCGCGAGGTCGCGGCGTCCGAACGGGCCACCGGCTACCGCAACTTCGCACTCGCCAACTATATGAAATCCTTCGGCAATCTCCACCATGCGCCGGAACTGGCGCTGGGCGTCTACTTCCACCACTGCGCCATTGCCATGAGCTGCCGGCAGCTGGCGCTCGCAGGCCGCTTCCTCGCCAATGGCGGCAAGAACCCGGCGACCGGGCATTCCGTGGTGTCGGCCGAGCGGGCACGCCGCATCGGCGCCATGATGCTGACCTGCGGTCACTATGACGGCTCCGGCGATTTCGCCTTCCGCGTCGGCATTCCCGGCAAGAGCGGCGTCGGCGGCGGCATATTGGGCATCGTGCCGGGCGTGGCCTCGCTTGCCGTCTGGTCGCCGGGCCTCAATGCCAACGGCAATTCCAAGCTGGGGTCGATCGCGCTGGAAAAGCTGGCCAGGATGATGAACTGGTCGATCTTCGCGCCGTGATGCATGTCGCCCACAAGTGCGCAGCGGTTTTGGGACAACGACATGCTTGGAATCAAAGAAGCGTTTTAGCCTTTCGCGATCCGGCATAACGCCAGATAAGAAAATCCCGCGCCGTCTTCTAGACGGCGCGGGATTTTTGTCAGAGAACTAGCTCATGCGATTGAAAGGCTTAGAAAAAGCCCTTCCGCTGCCACCATCCGCCGCGTTTCGGCTTGTCCTCGGTCTTGTCCTCAGCCTTGGCCGCGGGTTCTTCCGCTACGGTCGAAGACACCACCGGCTCGACCGGCGCATTCACCGCCGCCGGCTTGCGCCGCGACGGGCGGGCCTTCGGCGCCTTCTCGACAGCCACCGCCTCGTCGGACGCAGTGGCCGGCGTCTCGACCTGTGCTTCCGCCTCGGCAGCCGGCTCTTCGGCGACGATTTCGGCCGCGGCCTTCTTCGGCTTGGCGGCACGGCGTGGCTTCTTGGGCTTCTCCGTGCTCGGCGCGTCGTCATTGGCCGGAGCAAGCGCCACCGGCTCTTCGGCCGCTGCGGTAACCACCGGCTCGCTGGCGATCACCTCGGCAGCCGGGACTTCGACCTCGGACGCGTCGGCTGCTTCGCCAGCACTTGCCTCGGCCTCGCCTTCACCGTCTTCGCGGCGGTTGCGCTTGCCGCCGCGCTTGCCGCGCCGGCGCTTTTTACCCTGGCCGTCGTCCGAAGCTTCAGCTGTCTCGGACGTTTCGGCAACACCAACAGGGGCGTTGTCGTCCGTTTCCGTGTCGCCATCGCCGGCGGCCGAGTCCGAAAACTCGCCGGCCGGAGCCGAGACGGAAGCACCGTCCGCAGGGGCGCCATGTTCGTGATCGCGATCCTTGCCGCCGCGCCGACGCCGACGCTTGCGGCGCTTGCGGTCGCGGCCTTCGCCTTCTTCGCCACCGGCGGCGGCAGGTCGGGGTTGTTGCTGCGGCTGCTGGCGTGGCTGTTCGGCCTGGACCGGCGCCTCGTCGTCTTCCTCGACGACGACAATCTCGTCCTCGGGCTCTTCCGGCTCGACATAGGCCGGGAAGCTGCGCGCCTCGACAAAGCCTTCCGGCTTTTCAGCCAGCGCGCCGCGGAAGATCGCATAGTGCTGCGAACCGACCGAATCGTCGGCCTCGACGGTGATCGTCAGCCCGAAGCGGCTTTCGAGTTCGACCAGCGTGCCGCGCTTGTGGTTGAGCACGTAGAGTGCGGTCGCCGCCGGCGTCCGTACCGTGATGTGGCTGCGCGAATCCTTGAGCAGGAATTCCTCGATCGCCCGCACCACCATCAGCGCGACCGACGAATCGGAGCGCACATGGCCGGTGCCGCCGCAATGCGGGCAAGGCTTCATGGTCGATTCCAGCACGCTGGCGCGGATGCGCTGGCGGGACATCTCCATCAGGCCGAAATGCGAGATGCGGCCGACCTGGATGCGCGCACGATCGTTCTTGAGGTGATCCTTCAACCGCTTCTCGACGGAGCGGTTGTTGCGGTTCTCCTCCATGTCGATGAAGTCGATGACGATTAGGCCGGCGAGATCGCGCAGCCTGAGTTGACGCGCGACTTCCTCGGCCGCTTCCAGATTGGTGTGGAGCGCGGTGTCCTCGATCGAGTGCTCCTTGGTGGAGCGGCCCGAATTGACATCGATGGCAACCAACGCCTCGGTCTGGTTGATGATGATGTAGCCGCCGCTCTTCAGCGTCACCTGCGGCTGCAGCATGCGGTCTAGCTGTGCCTCGATGCCGTTGCGCACAAAGATCGGCGTCGTGTCGCGGAACGGCTGAACCACCTTGGCGTGGCTCGGCATCAGCATGCGCATGAAGTCCTTGGCCTCGCGGTAGCCTTCCTCGCCGGAGACAAGAATCTCGTCGATATCCTTGTTGTAGAGGTCGCGCACCGAGCGCTTGATCAGGCTGCCTTCCTCGTAGACCAGGGCAGGGGCCGTGGACTGCAAGGTGAGATTGCGGACATTTTCCCAAAGCCGCATCAGATATTCGTAATCGCGCTTGATCTCGGCCTTGGTGCGGCTCTCGCCGGCGGTGCGCAGGATCACGCCCATGCCCTGCGGCACTTCGAGATCGGCAACGACCTCCTTCAGGCGCTTGCGGTCGACCGCGCTGGTGATCTTGCGCGAAATGCCGCCGCCACGCGCCGTGTTCGGCATCAGCACCGAATAGCGGCCGGCAAGCGACAGGTAGGTGGTCAGTGCCGCACCCTTGTTGCCGCGCTCTTCCTTGACGACCTGCACCAATAGGATCTGCCGGCGCTTGATCACTTCCTGGATCTTGTACTGGCGGCGCACCGGCTTGCGGCGGTTGCGCACTTCCTCCAGCGCGTCCTCGGCGCCGACCGATTCGACCTCGTGATCATCCGGATGCGAGGACTGCACTTCTTCCAGCATGCCGCGATCATTGTCGCCGGAGGCCGCTTCGCTGCCCTGTTCGGCCTGCGGAACGGCTTCGGAAATCACATCGGCCTCTACCGAGGCGGCGATCGACGTCGGGCCGCCTTCGCGGGTTTCGCCTTCGTCCTGCTCGGCGGAATCCTCGCCATGTTCGGACGCATCGGCTTGTTCGGACGTATCGGCCGCATGTTCGATGATCTCGGACGTGTGCGAGATCTCTTCGAAACCAGCGTCGGCGCCTTCTTCTGCCTCGTCGGCAGCATCGTTTGCCTCGCCGGAATCGGCTGCATCGCGCTTGTGCTCACCCCGGTCGCGGGGCTTTCCGCCGCGCCGGCGGCCGCGCCGTCCGCGATCGCGGCTCTGACGGTCATCGCCGTCGCCGTCCTCGTTCTCCTCGTCCTCGGCCTCCTGCGCTTCCGCGCGTAGCAGTGCCTGACGATCGGCGACCGGAATCTGGTAGTAATCGGGGTGAATTTCACTGAAGGCGAGAAAACCGTGACGGTTGCCGCCATATTCGACAAAGGCTGCCTGAAGGGAGGGCTCTACGCGCGTTACGCGGGCTAGGTAGATGTTTCCTTTGAGCTGCTTCTTGTCCTGGGATTCAAAGTCGAATTCTTCAATACGGTTACCGCGTACGACGACAACGCGTGTTTCCTCCGGGTGGGAGGCGTCTATCAGCATTTTGTTGGGCATTATTTCGTTTCCCCCCGGCAGCCGTCAGCCGCAGCTTGCGAGGCAAAGCCTGCTGCTGCGTGTCTGGAATGTGGGTGCCGGATATTTGAACGTCCGTCGGCCGCCGCTTGAGCGCCATGGCGGTGCCGCCCGCAGCCATAATGGCGCGGTTTGATGCGGACCTTTCCATGATTGCGCTTGAAGCCATCGTCACCAACAGAACCTTTTGAACCAAAGCCCGGATGAACCGGACCAGCTTGTTTGCTCATACAGAGCCGGCGCGGGAACAAACCCGGCCGTTTTCCTCACGCAGGCGATTCCCCCGCCACGGGAGCACGCCTGCGAAATTCGTCGCGATCACCTGAACCCTTTTCGCGTGAAGCGAAAGGAGCCGCCTTTACATCTGACCCTGTAGCAAGAAGCTGCGGAGGAGGGCGGTTCCAGGATTGCAGTGATCCACCATCGCTTTTATGATTTGGCGGGATGGAAGGCAACCCCGATTTCCGATGCCGGCAAAAAGCCGTTCCGTAGCGTAAGCCAGGCTTGCGGCCTTGCATGAAAAGGCTTGGTTAACCTTCTCTGGATACCAATCGTTAATCGAGTTCGCGGCCTAACCGGCATATGGACGAAATGACCGGGCGCCGGGCGCCAAACCGGGAGCGACTGGAAGAGAGATGGGATTGGCGGACTTCACAGACAAGGGATGTCGTGTCGGCGGCCGGATCCTGGCCGCTTTCTGCCTCTTGCTGCTGCTGGCGGTCTCATCTGCCCTGTCCTCAAATGCCAATGCCGCCGACGCTCCGCTCGTGGCAAAAGGTTACAAGATGGCCGGCGATGCCACCAAGATGCGCATCGTCATGGACTTCGATCGCGAACCCGGTATCAAATGGTTCCTGCTGCGCGGTCCCAACCGTCTTGTCATCGATCTCGCGAATACGAGATTCGCCGTTGATGCCAAGGATTTGAAGGCGCGGGGCCTGGTCAAGAGCGTGCGCCTGGGCGCCCTCGGCGAGGGCGTTTCGCGGCTGGTCCTCACCGGCAAGGGACCGTTCGCCGTCGACAAGCTCGATGTGCTCAAGAACGAGGACGGCACCGGCTACCGCCTTGCCATCGACATGTCGGCGGCATCCGAGCGCGAGTTCGACCTGGCGCTGGCCAATCAGGCGCTGACCACCGGATCGACCGTTTCGACCGACAAGGGAGGGCGGGTCGGCACCGGACCGGTCTCAAATCCCGGCCATCGGTTCACCGTCGTCATCGATCCCGGCCATGGCGGCATCGACGGCGGTGCCGAGGGCCTGAACGGCACCATCGAAAAGAACGTCACGCTGGCCTTCGCCACAGAACTGCGCGACAAACTCGCAGCCGTCGGCAATTATGATGTCTTCATGACCCGCGACACCGACGAATTCCTGCGCCTGGACGACCGCGTGCGCATTGCCCGTCAGCATGAGGCCGACCTGCTTATTTCGATCCATGCCGACACGATCAGCGTCAAAGGCATTCGCGGCGCCACCGTCTACACCGTCTCCGACAAGGCTTCGGATCCCGAGGCGCAGGCGCTTGCCGACCGAGAAAACCTCTCCGACCAGTTCGCCGGCATGGAAATCAAGAACGACAACAAGGAAGTCACCGACATCCTGATCGACCTGATCCGCCGCGAAACGCACAATTTCTCGATGAGTTTCGCCCACACGCTGGTCGGCCAGTTGTCGACCAGCGTCGGCCTGATCAACAATCCCCAGCGTTCGGCGGGCTTCAAGGTGCTCAAGGCACCCGACGTGCCGTCAGTGCTGGTCGAACTCGGTTATCTCTCGAACGCCAAGGACGAGGCGCAGTTGCTCAACGCCGACTGGCGCGGCAAGGCGGCCCAGAGCATAACCAACGCCGTCGCGCTGTTCGCGTCGGCCAAGGCCGGACCGGGAACCGGAGGTTGACATGACCGGCGGCGCCTGCAACCAGAGGCGGCGTTGCGCGACGACAACACCCAATGCTTTTATTTCCGGCTCGCGACCGCGAAATCAGGCATTGCCGTATTTTGTCCACATGGCGGCGACAAGGGTTTTCGATTACGGATTGGGACCGGCTCGAAAGCTTGCGCGAAAGGCGGCTTCGTTTAGGAAATCCCGAACCAAGGACTGGAGCGGGTATGATTCGTCTCATTGGCTATTTTTTCGGCATCGGCACGACGCTGGCCCTTCTGGTCGCGGCGGGCGTTGCCATCTATATCGGCCATTTGTCGAAGGATCTGCCCGACTACGAGGTGCTGGCCAAATACGAGCCGCCGGTGACCACCCGCATCCACGCGTCTGACGGCGCGCTGATGGCCGAATACGCGCGCGAACGGCGCCTGTATTTGCCGATCCAGGCCATACCGGACCGCGTCAAGGCGGCCTTCCTGTCGGCCGAAGACAAGAATTTCTACAACCACCCGGGCATCGATGTGACCGGCCTCGGCCGCGCCATCATCGTCAACCTGCAGAATCTCGGCTCGGGCCGGCGTCAGGTCGGTGCCTCGACGATCACCCAGCAGGTGGCGAAGAACTTCCTGTTGTCCTCGGACCAGACCTACGAGCGCAAGATCAAGGAGATGATCCTCGCCTTCCGCATCGAGCAGGCCTATCCCAAGGATCGCATCCTCGAGCTCTACCTCAACGAAATCTTCTTCGGCTTCGGAGCCTATGGCGTCGCCGGTGCGGCGCTGACCTATTTCGACAAGTCGGTCAACGAACTGTCCGTGGCCGAGGCCGCCTACCTGGCCTCGCTGCCCAAGGGGCCGAACAACTACCACCCTTTCAAGCATGCCGATCGCGCGATCGAGCGCCGCAACTGGGTCATCGACCAGATGGTCGAGAACGGCTACGTCACGCGTGAGGAGGGCAACAAGGCCAAGGCCGAGCCGCTGGGCGTGACGCCGCGGCGCAGCGGCACCTATCTGTTCGCCGGCGAGTACTTCACCGAAGAGGTGCGCCGCCAGATCATCGCCCGCTACGGCGAGAACGCGCTCTACGAAGGCGGTCTCTCCGTCCGCACCACGCTCGATCCGAAGATCCAGCTCATTGCCCGCAAATCGATGCAGAACGGGTTGATGAAATACGACACGCTGCGCGGCTATCGCGGGCCGGTGACATCGATCGACGTGTCTGGCGACTGGGGCGTGCCGCTTGGCGCCGTCAAGGGGCTGGAGGATGTCCCCGAATGGTCGCTCGCCGTCGTGCTCGACAGTTCTGCGACCGGGCTGTCGATCGGCCTGCAGCCGGCACGGCAGGCGTCGGGCGAGATCGTCAAGGAGCGCGTCGAAGGCACCATCAGCAAGGAGGACATGGGTTTCGCCATGCGCCATGTGGTTGCCGGCAAGACCGTCAAGGCCAAGTCGCCGGCGGAGGTGCTGAAGCCGGGCGACGTCATCTTCGTGCAGAAAAACGATGGTGCCGATGGCGCCTACAGCCTGCGCCAGGTGCCCGAAGTGGAAGGCGGCCTCATCGCCATGGACCCGCACACCGGCCGCGTGCTGGCCATGGTCGGCGGCTTCTCCTACGCGCAGTCCGAATTCAACCGCGCCACGCAAGCCATGCGCCAGCCGGGCTCCTCGTTCAAGCCGATCGTCTATTCGGCCGCACTCGACAATGGCTATACGCCGGCGTCGGTGATCATGGACGGGCCGATCACGATCCAGAGCGGTAACACGAGCTGGACGCCGAAGAATTACGATGGCACCGTCGCCGGTCCGGCGACCCTGCGCTCCGGCATCGAGAAGTCGCGCAACCTGATGACGGTGCGGCTTGCCAATGACATGGGCATGAAGCTGGTCGTCGAATATGCCGAGCGCTTCGGTGTCTACGACCATCTGGCACCCTATCTGCCGATGGCGCTGGGTTCCGGCGAAACCACCGTGATGCGCATGGTGTCGGCCTATTCGATCATGGCCAATGGCGGCAAGTCGATCAAACCATCGCTCATCGACCGCATCCAGGACCGCTACGGCAAGACGGTGTTCAAGCAGGACGAGCGTGGCTGCCAAGGCTGCAATGCGCCCGAATGGCAGAACCAGCCGGAGCCGGAACTCGTCGACAATTCCGAGCAGGTGCTCGATCCGATGACGGCCTACCAGATCACCTCGATGATGGAAGGTGTCGTGCAACGCGGCACCGGCGCCACCATCAATGAACTCGGCCGTCACATCGCCGGCAAGACCGGAACGACCAACGACGAAAAGGACGCCTGGTTCATCGGCTACACGCCCAACCTCGTCGTCGGCCTCTACATGGGCTACGACACGCCGCGCGGTCTCGGCCATGGCGCCACCGGTGGTGGTCTCGCCGCGCCGATCTTCAAGGACTTCATGCGGGTGGCGCTGGACGGCACGCCCAATGTCGACTTCAAGGTGCCCGAAGGCATGAATCTTGTCGCCATCAACCGCAAGACCGGCATGCGTGCCGCATCGGGTGATCCCGGCACCATCATCGAAGCCTTCAAGCCGGGTACCGGTCCCGCCGACAGCTATTGGGTGATCGGCATGGGCGCCGACGGCTCCAATGCCACGGGGGGCGCGTTGTCGCCGCAGGCCAACCAGGCCATTCAGTCCGGCGGCGGCGGCCTCTACTGATGATTTTCATGAGCGGATGGGCTGGCCTTGGCGCCAGCCCATTTTGCTTTACAGCCGGCGGCGGCCTGCCTATGTATCGCGCCAACCGACTTCAGCAAACAGGACAGAACAGCCAGCCATGCGCGCGGAAACGCAGAATATTGTCGACGAGATCAGGCAGGCGATAACCCTGCTGAGGAGGCATCTTTGACTGGGATCAGGCCATAAAGCGGCTTGAATACCTCAATGTGCGCGCCGAGGACGCCAGCCTCTGGAACGAGCCGCTGGAAGCGCAGAAGCTGATGCGCGAGCGCCAGGGCCTCGAAGAGGGCATCGCCTCAGTGAAAGGTCTGACGCAGGCGCTGGAAGACAATATCGGCCTGATCGAGCTCGGCGAGGAAGAGGGCGACGAGGGCGTGATCGCCGAGGCGGAAGCCGCGATCCGCTCGATGCAAGGCGAAGCGAAGGCCCGCCAGGTCGAGACGTTGCTGTCGGGTGAAGCAGACTCCAACGACACCTATCTCGAAATCCATGCCGGCGCCGGCGGTACCGAAAGCCAGGACTGGGCCTCGATGCTGCTTCGCATGTACACGCGCTGGGCCGAGCGCCGTCGCTTCAAGGTCGAAGTGCTGGAAATGCATGACGGCGAAGAGGCCGGCATCAAGTCCGCAACGTTGATGATCAAAGGCCACAATGCCTATGGCTGGATGAAGACGGAATCGGGCGTTCATCGCCTGGTGCGTATCTCGCCCTATGACAGCAATGCGCGCCGGCATACGTCCTTCGCCAGCGTCTGGGTCTATCCGGTCATCGACGACACGATCGAGATCGACGTCTCCGAATCCGATGTCCGCATCGACACTTATCGCTCGTCAGGCTCGGGCGGCCAGCACGTCAACACCACCGATTCGGCGGTGCGCATCACGCATCTGGCCACCGGCATCGCGGTCGCATGCCAGGCTGAACGTTCGCAGCACAAGAACAAGGCCAAGGCCTGGGAGATGCTGCGCTCGCGCCTTTACGAGGAAGAGCTGAAAAAGCGCGAGGCGGTTGCAAACGCCACCGAAGCGTCGAAAAGCGATATAGGCTGGGGTCACCAGATCCGCTCCTATGTGCTGCAGCCCTACCAGTTGGTGAAGGATCTCCGCACCGGCGTCGAGAGCACCAGCCCGTCGAGCGTGCTCGATGGCGACCTCGACGATTTCATGGAAGCCTCGTTGTCGCAGCGCATCGAGGGCGGCGCGGGCGAAGCCGTAGCAGACCTGGATTAGGATATGTCCATGTTCAGGTGAGGTTAGCTGACCTCAATCTGAACATACCCCTGCGCACCACAGCGACGGAGGAGTGTGTTGCCGAGCAAGCTCACCGGAAAGTGCTTCTGCGGTGCGGTTCACTACGAGGTCACTGACGAATTCATCTATGCCGCGAATTGCCATTGTTCGGACTGCCGGCGCACCACCGGTTCGGCCTTCAAGCCTTTCGCCGGTATCGAGCGTGAAAAGCTTGTCCTCACCGAAGGCGAGGACAAGCTCCTGATCTTCGGCGACGAAAGCGGCCATAACGCGCATTGTGGCCGGTGCGGCTCCTTGCTTTATTCGCTCGTGCGCGACGGGGCCTATGTCCATGTCGCCATGGGAACCCTCGTCGACGACCCATCCATCCGCCCGACCGCGCACATCTTCGTCGGTTCGAAGGCGGGCTGGTCCACCATCACCGATGACCTGCCGCAGTATCAAGAGCACGTGATTGCCGGCTCTGACCAGCAGTAGGCTGGAACCACAGCGGGCCTATTCCGTTTATCCGACGCCCGTTTGCCGGGAATTGACCTTGGCCTCATCTCGTCGGCGGTAGCGGATACCTGACGTCCATAGAACGATGTCGGGAATGCATCGTCTTGCGCCGACCAAGGAATCAGCCCAGCATCCAATGGCTGGGAGAGAAAAAGCATTTATGGCCGGACGCGGCATATCTGCGACCCGACGATCCGGCCACTGGGAAGATACGTTCCGGGAACGGGCAAGCGAAACGCTTGAGCTCGTTTGAAAGGAACGCGTCATGTCTGCTGCCACACTCAGATCGGCCAATGCCGTTCAACCGGCTGGCCGACTTTTGTTTTCCCTGTTCGCGATCGGCGCGATGGCAATGCTGACGACACCTGCCTTCGCGCATGACGCCACGCCCACGGCGGCAAAGCCACAGGGCTGGAGTTATCCGTTCGCATGCTGCGCCAACTATGATTGTCGCACGACCCATACAGGCGAAGTGCTGGAGAAACCCGAGGGCTATGTCATCGCCGGAACGGGTGAGATCGTTCCAATGACCGACAAGCGTGTCAAGGACAGCCCGGACGGCGAGTTCCATTGGTGCGCGCACCAAGCGGGCCTCGACGCCGGCAAGACAATCTGCCTGTTCGTGCCGCCGCGCTCCTATTGACGACAGGACGGCGGTCGGACGTCCGCGGTCGCGTGTGACCGGGCCGCAGGCCGGGTTTGCGCGGTTCGGGTGTGCCTGCTGACAGACAGTTGTCAGGAGCACCTCGTTATGGTGCGTTTGCCGCACAGGGTGGCGGGCGACGGGAGGAGTTCGTTGATGATCATCAAGGCAAGCTGTCATTGCAAGGCGACGACATTCGAGGTTTCGCAGGCACCGCAGACGGTGACGCAATGCACCTGTTCTTTCTGCTCGAAGCGCGGCTCGCTCTGGGCCTACTACGTGCCTTCGCAATTCAAGCCCACCAGCCCGATGGAGAACGTCTCTATCTACCGCTGGGGATCGAAAACCGTAAAGCACGGTTTTTGCGCCACCTGCGGCTGCGGCACCTTTACCGAAACGCCGGACTGGTCGACCGGCGAGCCGGATTTCGACAATCCCAAGATCAGCGTCAACGCGCGGCTGTTCGATGATTTCGATCTCGACAAGGTCGAAGTTGTTGTCATAGACGGCAAGAACCTCTGGTAGCCTGATCCAGACCATTCCGGCACGGCGATACGGTGCCACAACCGCGTATTGGTCCCTCGGGAAAAGCCGTGAGCGGCGCTTTTGCCGTTCCGCTTTTCGCCGCAATTCGTGGTACAAGTCGCGGGAAGGGCTGATTTGGCGCCACCGCAAGGCGTGACTTGGAGAGGGACCATCCTATGAAAAAGACTATGCTCGTCGTCGTGGCGACGGCTGTGCTCGTGAGCGCCTGCACCACCACTGATCCGTATACGGGCGACCAGAAGATTTCCAACACGGCGGCCGGCGCCGGCCTTGGCGCCCTGGCGGGCGCCAGCCTTGGCCTGCTTGCCGGCGGCAATGACCGCCGCAACGCACTGATCGGCGCCGGCATCGGCGCGCTGGCCGGCGGCGCCATCGGCGCCACCATGGACCAGAACGAGGCCGAACTGCGCCGGCAGCTCGAGGGCACCGGTGTCAGCGTCACCCGCAGCGGCGACCAGATCATTCTCAACATGCCGTCCGACATCACCTTCAACTCGGATCAGGATGCGGTGAAGCCCGGCTTCTACCAGGTCCTGAACTCTGTCGCGCTGGTGCTGAAGAAGTTCAAGCAGACCACGGTCGACGTGTTCGGCCACACCGATTCGACCGGTGGCGACCAGCACAATTTCGATCTGTCGCAGCGTCGTGCTCTGGCGGTCGCGAACTATCTGTCCGGTCAGGGCGTGGATCAGCGGCGCTTCGCAGTCACCGGCTTCGGCAAGACACGCCCGGTCGCATCCAACGCCACGGCCGAAGGCCGCGCCCAGAACCGCCGCGTCGAAATCCAGCTGTCGCCGCTCACCTGATCCGTTCGGCAAACCAAGCGAAACGGCTCCCATGGGGCCGTTTTTGTTTACGCGGATATTGGCGTTTTTGAATTAGCCATTGCTAAAATATAGCTTTCCCGGAGCTATGGAAAGGAATAGCATCATCGCTGTTCCTGAGGGGATGAGGCGGTGTCACTGGCCGCGCAATCAGCATTTTTCCGCCTCGGTCTTGCACGGCCAGATCAGAAATCTGGGAGGAATGCATGACAAGAACAGCCAGCCTTGGGCGCTGCGGCGTCCTCGTTTTGACAGGTTTGGTGGGCGCGTGGCTGAACGTTGCTTCGGCTCGGGCCGAGGACGCCAACAAGGCCGACATCGAAGCCTTGAAAAAAACGCTCGCCAAATATGAGGATTACACCGTCGCCGTCCGCGATCTCTATCTGTCGACGGTCGGCTGCGTCTACTACAGCGGAGAAAAGATAGCGGGTGCGATGGACTACCCGAAGGGCGCCATGGGTATCCACTTCGTCAATGTCCCGAGTGTCGGCCAGAAGCTCGATCCGATGCACCCCAATGTGCTGATCTACGAACCGACCAAGAAGGGCTTGCGGCTGGTGGGCGTGGAATGGCTGGTGCCTCTGACGCCGGACATCAAGGAGCCCCCGAAGCTGTTTGGCCAAACCTTCATGGGGCCTATGGAGGGGCACTACCCTCTCATCCCGAAGGAGTTCGTCCACTACGACCTGCATGCCTGGCTCGGGGACAATCCGAACGGCATGTTCAGTCCGACGAATCCGAACGTGAAATGCAACAAGGCCGAGTTTCCGATGCTGGAAAAACCGACCAAGATGATGCCTGGGCCGATGTAACGGGCGAGTCAGGCAGGAACCTTTGCCGAGAAGACAAGCCGGATGGCTGGCTTGCCTTTGAAGCGGTCGGGAATCAGACCTTGGCGACGATCCGCATGAAGGCCGGCATGTCATCGCCGAAGCCGACGGTGGAATCGTTGTCTTCCTGGTGTCGTTGGCGGGCAGGGCGGCTGTTGTCGCGCTGCGGCCTCGTGTCGCCGCGTTCCGGTGCGCGCTGTTCATTGCGATCGGATGATTTGCGGTCGGTGTTTTCCGAACGGATCGCTTCCTTGCGCGAGCGCCGTTCGCCGACGTCGGCGGCTGCGGCCTCGGCCACCGGCTGATCCTCGCGGACTGTTTCCGGTGCCGTGTCTTCGCTGCGCTTGGCGTGGCGTTCGCGCGGTTTGCGCTCGCCGCCCTTTTCCCTGCCGCGATCGTCGTCCTTGCGGCCGGCGCGGCGCGGTGCGCCCTTGCCACGGCGCGGAGCATCATCCTCGCCGCCTTCGCTGGCAACCACCGTCGACAAGTCTCCGTCATGCCATTCGATCTTGTTGCCGATCAGCCGCTCGATGGCGTCGATATACTTGGTATCCGACTTGGTCGCGATGGTGAACGACTTGCCCGAGCGCCCGGCGCGGCCGGTACGGCCGATGCGGTGGACATAGTCCTCGGCATGGATCGGCACGTCGTAGTTGAAGACGTGGCTGACATCGGGGATGTCCAAGCCGCGCGCGGCGACGTCGGAAGCGACGAGGTAGCGCAGCTTGCCGTCGCGGAAATTGGCCAGCATCTGCATGCGCGCGCGCTGGTCCATGTCGCCGTGCAGCGCGCCGGCGTCGAAATCATACTTCAGCAGCGAGCGGAACAGCTCCGCCACTTCAACCTTGCGGTTGCAGAAGATGATGGCGTTCTTCAGCTCCGCGTCTTCGGCCTTGATCAGATTGCGCAGCGTCTCGCGCTTGTCCCATGGCTTGGAGCCGGACTTGACCAGCCGCTGGATGATGTTGGTGGCGGCGGATGCTGCCTTCGAGACCTCGACGCGCACCGGCGCGTGCAGGAATTTCTCGGTCAGCTTGGTGATTTCCGGTGGCATCGTTGCCGAGAAGAACAGCGTCTGCCTGGTGAACGGAATCATCTCGCAGATGCGCTCGATATCGGGGATGAAGCCCATGTCGAGCATGCGGTCCGCTTCGTCGATGACGAGGATCTCGACGCCGTTGAGCAACAGCTTGCCGCGCTCGCGGTGATCGAGCAAGCGGCCGGGCGTCGCGATCAGCACGTCGACGCCGCGCTCCAGCTTCTTGTTCTGTTCGTCGAATGAGACACCGCCGATCAAGAGCGCGATGTTGAGCTTGTGGTTTTTGCCGTAGCGGATGAAATTCTCTTCGACCTGCGCGGCGAGCTCGCGCGTCGGCTCCAGGATCAGCGTGCGCGGCATACGGGCGCGGGCCCGACCGTTTTCGAGGCGGGTCAGCATCGGCAGCACGAAGGAAGCCGTCTTGCCAGTGCCGGTCTGGGCGATGCCCAAAATGTCCTTGCCGAGTAAGGCGTGCGGGATCGCACCAGCCTGGATCGGCGTCGGCTGGGTATAGCCGGCGTCGGTGACTGCGGAAAGGACCTTCGGCGACAGGCCGAGGTCTGCGAAGGTCAACGCTTCTTGAGCGGTCGTGGTGTCTGAGGACAAGTGTTGTTGTCTTTGGCTGGTTCGGGGAAGCGCAACGGCGTCTAATGGCGTCTGTCGCGGCAAGCGCCACGCGCCTGCAAGATTGGTATTGCAATTAGGAGCAAGCCCTCGATTTGTCAACAGAAACGGGCAGCAATGGCACGATTGTGAAGTTGTAACCTTAATCGGGATGCTTAATCGACCTGTCGGTCGCAGCGCCGGCTCAATAGCGGAACTGTTCGGCGAGAATACGCTCGTTCCAGGAATGATTGGGATCGAACAGCAACGTTGCTGTCGCCGTGGGTGATTCTCGCACCGTTACCGAGGTCACGGCCTTGACCTCGGTATGGTCAGCGGCGGCGTTCACTGGCCGCTTTTCCGGCTCGCGGATGTCGAAGCGCACGGTGGCCTTGTTGGAGAGCAGCGCGCCGCGCCATCGGCGCGGGCGAAACGGGCTGACTGGGGTCAGCGCCAGCAGCGGCGCGTCGAGCGGCAGGATCGGTCCGTGCGCCGAAAGATTGTAGGCGGTGGACCCGGCCGGGGTTGCGATCATGACGCCGTCGCAGTTCAGTTCCTCAAGCCGGACCTGTTCGTCGACGGTGATGCGGATCTTGGCCGTCTGGTACGATTGACGCCACAGCGCCACCTCGTTGATCGCCAGTGCCGAAATCGTTTCGCCTTCCGAGGTCACGGCCAGCATCTCCAGCGGGCGGATCGTCTCGGCGACGGCGGCTTCGAGACGCTCCGTCAGGCCACCGGAACGATACTCGTTCATCAGGAAGCCGATGGTGCCGCGGTTCATGCCGTAGACCTTCTTGCCGGTCCCCATCGTGTCGCGCAGGGTCTGCAGCAGGAAGCCGTCACCCCCAAGGGCAACGACGATCCCGGCCTCCTCGACGGAAGACTGGCCATAGCGCGCCGACAGGCTTTCCAGCGCCGTCTTGGCGTCAGCGGTGTCGGACGAGACGAAGGCGATGCGGCTGGCGGCTTTGCTCATGGCTCCCCGATGACGACCGATTGGCAGCGGCAGGGCCGCGCCAGCGCCGGGGTAGCATGGGCGGGGTACGTCTGCAAAGGGAGCTGTCCTCCCGGATGCGACCCATGCCGGATGGCAAGGCGGCCGCAGGACGGCGGATCCGGGCTTGCCGTTCGCGTATCATGTCAAAGGCTACGCGAATGTGATGGTTAAGACCGGCCTTAAAGTCTCGTAAAGCCGGATCGGTCATGTTAGCCGGCAGTGGATGGGTGGCGTGGGGGCTAGCCAGTCGAGGCCGACATATTGCCGGTAACACGCCTGATCATCGTCTTTCTGATGCTGGGAAGCTTCGCGCTGCTCTTTGCCGAACTGGTGCGCCAGTCCGAAGAAACGAGCTTCCGGCCGCAGCCCACGGCGTCGCGCTGTGGTGACGCAGCCGGAGCGCCATGTCCGCAAAGGGCGCTGTAGCGCTGTAACCTGATCATCCTTTCGGAGGACCGGCGGCATTGGCGGCCGCTTCGGTGCGCGACATCGCGCGGCAGTTTCTCTCCTTAAAAGCAGTGGCCGGTCGGCCACCGCGAATTGCGGCCGCGAGCATTTCGGCCTCAACGGCCTGACGCGTCCGGCATCGCGGCTAAACCTCTTTCCTGGCTGCTCACTGAGTCACCACCGCATCGGGCGCATCAATGGGCGAGCCATGGCCGTATCCACGATAAGATATTGACTGTATGTTTAGTCATAGTTATTCCTGAGGTCGAGAATTGAGTTGGACAGCCGGGTTCCAGCCGGTGAATGGCCACAATAAAGGGGGGAATATCTTGACTGCCATGCGGCTTGCCGTTGCCGGCGCGCCGCAAATGCGATGTCGACGGCCTTTCTCGTGCCGTCGATCGGCATTGTCGCGGCCATCTTTTCGTCAGCAGGAAACGGACTTGGGGCCGTAGTGCCGCCGGTCCCAACAATGGGAGCATGCAGCATGAACTGGAAACTGACCGCGACGGCCATCGGCCTGTCGTTGCTGACTGTCACGGGCGTGGCCCGTGCCGAAGGCGAGCTCAACATCTACAATTGGGGCAACTACACCAGCCCCGACCTGATCAAGAAGTTCGAAGAGACCTACAAGGTCAAGGTCACCGTCACCGACTATGATTCCAACGACACCGCCTTGGCCAAGGTCCGGCAGGGCGCCTCCGGCTATGACATCGTCGTGCCCTCGGCGAGCGTCGTGCCGGTCTGGATCAGCGAAGGTCTGCTCTTGGAGACCGATCCCAACAAGATGGAAAACTTCAAAAACGTCGATCCCAGATGGGTCGATGTTCCATTCGATCCAGGCCGTAAATATACCGTTCCATGGCAGTGGGGCACGACCGGCATTTCGGTGAACAAGTCGGTTTATGCCGGCGACCCGAACACATCGGCGATCTTCCTCGACCCACCCCCCGAACTCGTCGGCAAGATCAATGTCGTACCCGAAATGGGTGACATCATGTTCCTCGCCATCGCCTACGAGGGTGGCAAATATTGCAGCAGCGACATGCAGATGCTGAAGAAGGTGCATGACAAGCTGGTGGAGGCGAAGGCGAAATGGCTTTCGCTCGATTATGCGGCCGTCGATGGCCTGGGCAGGGGCGACATCGCCGCGGGCGTCAACTGGAACGGCATATCGCTGCGCGAGCGGCTTGAGAACGACAAGATCGTCTATGGCTATCCCAAGGAAGGCTATCCGATCTGGATGGACAATGTCGCTGTCCTCAAGGACGCCAAGAATATCGACAACGCCAAGCTGTTCCAGAACTTCATCATGGATCCGCAGAATGCGGCGCTGATCTCAGCCTTTGCGCGTTATTCGAACGGCATCAAGGGCTCGGAAGCCTTCATGCCCGACGACATGAAGACCGCGCCGGAAGTGAACATCCCCGCTGAGTTCGCCACCAAGGGCCAGTTCATGCAGGCCTGCCCGCCGGATGTGCAGGCGCTCTACACGAAGATCTGGACCAACCTGCAGAAATGACCTGACCCGCGTTTTCCGCGCCGCTGCACGCGGCGCGGTCATCTCCCGTCCATGCCAAACGCGATGCGCAGATCGCAGGAGACTTCCCATGACCGATCTCGACCTTTGCTACATGCCGGCCGGCGAGGCGCTGCGGCTGTTCAAGGCGAAGAAGCTTTCGCCTGTCGAACTGATGCAGGCCACCATCCGCCGCGCAGAGGCAACCAAGGCGACGATCAACTGCTTCACCTTCACGCATTTCGACGAGGCGATGGACCTGGCTGGGAAGGCCGAGGCGAAATACGCCAGGGGCGCCCGGACCGGGGCGCTCGAGGGGTTGCCGATCGGCATCAAGGACGAGAGCTACATCAAGGGCAAGCCGACCTCGCACGGCTCGCTGCTGTCCGGAAATGCGATAGGCGGCCATACCTCGACGATGAACGAGCGCATCATCAAGGCCGGAGGCATTGTCCATGCCCGCACAGCGACGCCTGAATTCAGCTGCGCCGGCTATACCTGGTCGAAACGCTGGGGCGTGACGCGCAATCCGTGGAACCCGGATTTCACACCCGGCGGTTCGTCGGGCGGTGCCGCGGCGACGCTGGCATCCGGCACGTCGTCGATCGCCACCGGTTCGGACATTGCCGGATCGATCCGCATTCCCGCGTCGGCCTGCGGTCTTGTCGGCTTCAAGCCGCCTTACGGGCGCAATCCGGACGAGCCGCCGTTCAACCTCGATTTCTACTGCCACACCGGACCTTTGGCACGAAACGTCGGGGATGCGATCCTGCTGCAGAACGTGATGGCCGGGCCAAGCCCGCTCGACATCGCCACGCTGCGCCCCAAACTGCGCCTGCCCAGCGACTACAAGCCGATCAAGGGCTGGAAGATCGCTTTCTCGATGGACCTCGGTTCTTTCGAAGTGGACGCCGATGTGCGCAAGAACACGCTTGCCGCCTGCGACGTGTTCCGCTCGCTCGGCGCCACGGTCGAGGAAGTCGATCTGGGCTGGGGCGACGACGTGCTCAGGGCGGGCATGGCCTATCTCGAACATCTCTTCGGCGCTTCGCTGTCGCAGCTGCTCAAGGAGCACGGCAAGGACATGACGACCTATGCACGTCAATTCGCCGAGGACGGGCAGAAGTCCAAAGCCACGGATTTTGTCGGAACCCTCGATGTGGCGGCCAGGATGTACCAGACGCTGGGGCCGCTGCTTGAGACTTATGATGTGCTGGTCTGCCCGACCAACGCGCTTCCCTCCGTGCCGGCGGAGTTCGATCAGACCACGGGCACGGTCGAGATCAACGGCAAGCAGGTGAACCCGTCGCTTGGCTGGGTGATGACGACGCCGTTCAACATGATGAGCCGTTGTCCGGTTCTGTCCATCCCTTCGGGCCGGGCGGCAAGCGGCGTGCCGACAGGCATCCAGATCGTTGGCCGCACCTATTGCGATGCCGATGTTTTCCGCGCGGCCATGGCCTATGAGACGGCCAAGGGGCAGTGGTACACAAACGCCGAAACGCGCCCGTCGCTATAACAGGGCGCTGCGGCCCTTGCCGCACCGGTGCTTGATCCGCGGTCTCGGTTGTGGTGAGCCGGCGCCGGACATCTCGAATAGACGGATCCGTGGCGGCGCCGGTGATCGCCGCCAGAAGGTCCGAAAGGAGCTGGACGAAGATGGCGCAACAAAAGGCCGCGGCGGCAAAACGCAAAGGCGCAATGGCGAAGAATGGAAGTGCGGCAAACGATGCCGCGCCGCCCAAGGACCGTCGGCGCGAACGCGGCGAAGCCAGCGTGCAGCGGATCATCGACGCCACCATCGAGCTCATCGCGGAGGAGGGGCTGGCAAGCGTCACCATGCAGCGCATCGCCGAACATGTCGGCTCGTCCAATGCCCTGGTCGTCTTCCATTTTCGCAGCAAGGAGAACCTGTTTCGCGCCGTCCTGCAGTATCTCAGCGATCGCTATGACGAGCTGTGGGTGACGTTGGTGCGGGCGCCCGGCCTGTCTCCGGTTGAGCGGGCCCTGGGCGCGGTCGATTGCGCGCAACGTTTCGCCCGCCAGCACCCGAAATGGGTTTCGGTCTTTGTCGTGTTCTCCAGCGACCGCAAGAGCATGCAGATCTACAACGAGATTGGCCTTCCGAGCGATCTCGCCTACACCGCCGAGGCGCGCGAGCTGCTGATCGAGATTTCGCGCAGCGGCGGTTATAGCGGCGTCGACATCGACACGCTGTCGGAGAGCCTGAATTATCTGGTTCATGGCGCCTGGTATTGGGATCATCTCAATCCGTCCAGCCGTGACACCAACGTGCTGCGCAAGACCATGCTGCTTCTGCTGCATCAGGCGTTCCCGCGGCATTTCGAACTGATGCGCTAACCGCTTCAGGGCTGCCGCAGATGGCAGCCGGCCTGCCGCTTCTGTTCCAGATACTCGTCGACAAGCTGGCGGTAGCGCACCTTGCCGAAGCTGGGGAAATGGCCGCCATGCACGACCGAGACATCGAGGTCGCGCATACGCAGCAGCGTGGCGACATAGTCATCGACAACCGAGTGGTAGACGTCGTCGATCAGCGGGCCGTCATAAATGATGTCGCCGGATAACAGGATGCCCGTCCTGTTTTCGTAAAGCGCGATGCCGCCGGGTGAATGGCCGGGCGTGTGGATCACCTCGAAGGCCCGGTCGCCGAGGTCGACGACATCACCCTGTGCGAGCAAGCGGCCCGCGGGTGCGGGCAGGATGCCGTAGCGCGCCGTGTCCCAGCCTTGCGGCATGCGATCGAACATCTCGTCGGTCGCATAGGTGCCGGCTGCCGTCCATTCGTTGCGCGGATCGGCGAGGATGTCGGCCTCGGCGGCGTGTACGCAGCGGTCCGGAAATTCGTGATGGCAGCCGATATGGTCGAAATGCGTATGGCTGGCGACGCAAATCAGCTTGCGCTCGCTGACCAGCGGCACATGACGCCGAAGGCTGAAATGGCCGAGCCCTGTATCGAACAGGAGATCGCGGTCGCGGCCGCGCACATGCCACATGTTGCAGCGGAAGAACGGTTTTATCCATGGCTCGTGGATCAAGGTCACGCCATCGCTCATGCGGATGGTCTCGTACCAGTCTGGTGCCTCGATGACCGCGAGCGCGCCCATTTCAATCCGTCAGCAGAATGATCTGGTCGGTATCGCACGAAACGGCAACCGTGTCGCCCGGCCGGACGGTGGCTGTCGCGGGCAGCCTGGCGATGAAGTGAAGCGAGGGGTCTTCGACGGAGAAGGCAAGCACGCGCTTGAAGCTGCCCTGGAAGACGACGTCGCTCACTCTGGCCGTGCCGAGCCTGACACAGCCGCTGGTCTCGCCGAGGACAAGATGCTCCGGCCGTATGGCCAGCGCAACGGCAGAGCCGACCGGCAAGGCGCCGGGCAGCGAGATCGGCCCGACGGGCGTGGCGACGGTGCTTGTCCTTTCCTTCGCCTCCGTGACCGTGCCGGGGAGGATCGTGCTTTCGCCCATGAAGGTCGCCGAAAAGCGCGTCGCCGGCCGTGCGTAGACGCGCTCGGGCGGGCCTTCGTCCTCGATGCGCCCGTCATTCATCACCACGCAATGGTCGGCCAGCGCCATCGCTTCTTCCTGGTCGTGGGTGACGTGGATGAAGGCGGTGCCGACGCGCTTCTGGATTGCTTTCAACTCGTCCTGCATCTGCCGGCGCAATTTGAGGTCGAGCGCGCCGAGCGGCTCGTCGAGCAGAAGCACCGCCGGCTCGATCACCAGCGCCCGCGCCAGAGCCACGCGCTGCCGCTGGCCGCCGGAAAGCTGGTGCGGTTTCTTGTCGAAAGCAGCGGCGAGACCAACCAGGGCCAGCGCCGCGCGCGCCTTTGCCGCCCGCGTCGCGCCATCGACCCCCTGCATGCGCAGGCCGAAGCCGACATTGCTGCCGACACTCATATGCGGGAACAGCGCATAGTCCTGGAACACCGTCGTCGTCGGGCGCTTGGCCGGCGGCACGGACGTGCAGTCCTCGCCACGGATGAACACCTTGCCTTCGCTGGGCGTGACGAAGCCGCCCAGAATGGACAGCAGCGTCGTCTTGCCGGAGCCCGAGGGCCCGAGCAGGATCGTGTAGCTGCCGGGCTCGATCTGCAGCGAAACGTCCTTCAGCACCGTATGCTGGCCGAAGCGATGCGAGACGGAGCGAATATCGACCAAAGGCGCAGTCATGCCTTTCTCCTGCGCAGCAATGTCAATTCGAACAGCAAGACCAGCACGATGGAAACGGCGAAAACCAGCGAGCCGACGGCGTTGGTCTTCGGGTTGAGGCCGGAACGCAGCAGGTTCCAGATTTCGACCGGCAGCGTGGTGTCGAAGCGGGTGAGCAGGAAGGAGATCACGAACTCGTCCCAGGAGAAGGTCATCGACAGGAAGAAGCCGGCGAAGATGGCCGGCGCCATGACCGGCACGGTGATCAACAGCAGCACCTTCCATTCCGGCGCGCCGAGGTCGCGCGCGGCGCGTTCGATGTTGATCTGGTGGTCGCCCATCTGGCTGTAGATGATGGCAAAGCACAGCGGCAGGTTGATCACGACATGGCCGATCCCTGCCGCAAGCAGCGATTTCGGCAAGCCGGCCCAGTTGAACAGCACCAGCAGCCCCATGCCGATGATGAGATAGCTGACCGTCAGCGGCAGCGTGATCAGCCCGCGCAGCAGGCCGGAGCCCGGCAGGACGAAACGGGCAAAGCCCCAGGCGGATAGGAAACCGAGCGTGGCGGCGGCGAGCGACGAGATGGACGCCACCAGCAGCGAATTGACCAGCGCCGAGGTCAGCCTGACGTCGGAGAGCACCGCGTCGTACCAGCGCAGCGATGGGCCGGTGAAGGGCGGGATCGGAAACGACGTCGCCTGCAGTGAAAACAGCACCAGCACGATCACCGGCAGGAAGATGAAGCCGTAGATCAGGACGGCGTAGAGCCAGGAGGCGATGCGGACAATCCTGCGCATCTCAGGCCCGCTCGATCTTCAGCCAGCGGGCGCAGGCGAGGTAGGCAATGGTGACCACCGCCATCAGGATGATCGACAGCGCCGAGGCCAGCGGAAAGTCGCCGCGCCGGCCGATCTGCATCATCACCAGCTGCGGCATCAGCAGCTCGTTGTTGCCGCCCAGGATCTGCGGCGTGATGTAGTCGCCGATGCACAGCACGAAGGTGAGGAAGGCGCCGACCATGATGCCGGGCAAGGTCAGCGGCAGCACGACATGCAGGAAGGTGCGCACCGGCCCGGCGCCGAGATCGGCGGCTGCCTTGCGGTAGCTCGGGCTGAGTTGCTTGAGATTGGCGAAGATCGTCAGCGTCAACAGCATGACGAAGAAATGCACGAAGCCGGTGACGGTGGCGAAACGAGTGTTGGCGAGTTGCAGCGGCTCGCTGAACAGGCCGGAGCCGGTGAGCGCCCGGTTGAGCACGCCATTCTGCGCCAGCACCAGCAGCCAGGAGTAGGAGCGCACGACATAGGAGGTCCAGAACGGCAGCACCGCCAGCATCAGCGCCAGCCGCTGCCAGCGTTCCGGCACCTGTTCGGCGAGAATCCAGGCAAAGGGATAGGCGAGCAGCACGGAGATCACGGTGACGATGGCGGTGACCTGCAGCGAGTTCACCATCGCCTGCCAGTAGGACGGATTGGTGAAGAACTGGCTGTAGTTGGACGCCGTGAAACCGCCGCCCTCATGCGCCGTCAGGCTGGAAAACCCCATGGCGATGAAGGGCAGCACGAAGAACAGCAGCGTCCAGCCGAGCGCCGGCGTGACCAGCGCCCAGGGCAGGGCCGCCCGGGGCAGGGGGTTATTTGCCGAGCTGCTCATGAGCGGTATCGGCTCATTTCGCCTGCAGCATTTCGGTCCACATGTCCTGCATCTTCTTGTCGAGATCGGCACTCGGCGCCGGATAGGCCTGGGCGCGCGCCAGGAAGCCCGGCTGCTCGTCGAAACGCAGGACCTTCTTCTGGTCGTCGGTGAGCGCTGCCTTGGTGTTCGCCGGCATGCCCCAATAGCAGGACGAGGTGGCAAGCCGCGCCTGGCCCTCCGGGCTCATAATGTACTGGATGAACTTCAGCGCCATGTCCTTGTTCTTGGAATCCTTGAACATGGCCAGCGACTGCGACCACAGCACCGCACCCTCCTTGGGGATGGAGAAGTCCAGCGCGGGGTTCTCCTTGGCCAGGCCCGCCGTCACCCATTCGCCACCGCCGACCAGAATGTCGACCTCGCCGGTCGCCAGCGCCGTCTGGCTGGCGGTCACTTCGCCGACCAGCTTGGCGTTCGCCTTCATCTTCAAAAGCTCGTCCTTGAGGGCGGGCAGGTCGGCTTCGGTGAGATCGGCCGTCTTCTTGCCGATGGCCAGCGCGGCCATGCCGATGACCGGCAGATAGTAGTCGTAGATGGCGACCTTGCCCTTGTACTTGTCGCCGGTGAGCGCGGCCATCGACTGCATGTCGGCCGGGTCGACCTTGGTCTTGTTGTAGCCGATCGTGTTGTAGCCGAATTTCTCGGTAATGCCGTAGCGTTTGCCGCCGACGACGGTGGAGCCGTCCATCTTCACCTGCGCAAACAGGTCGGCCAGTGGCAGCTTGTCTTCCGGCAGCGGCTCGAACAGGCCCTTTTCGACGCCGCGCGGTATGTCGATGCTGTCGATCACCATCACGTCCCAGTCGCCCGGCTGCGACTGTTCGACGATGGCCAACCCGGCGCCGGTGCCCTCGAATTCCTTGACGTTGACCTTGACGCCATTGGCCTCCTCGAACGGCTGCAGCAATGCCGGATCGGCATGATCGCACCAGATCAGCGCGTTGAGGTCGGCGGCCCGGGCGGCGCTGCCGGCTCCGAGCAGCAGCGTCGTGGCGGCGCACGCTGCATGCAGATGGCTCTTCAGGATGGAAAGCGGATTCCTGGATGTAGGTTTAGCGGACATCGAGTGTTCTCCCTTGCCTTTGTGGCTTCTTGCAAAAAATTGAACCAATTCTAAAATTGAGTCAATTCTGTTTTTATGGCAAGAGGCTGATATGAGCGGATTGCGGGCAAGGCAAAAGGCGGACCGGCACAGGCGCATCATCGAGGCGGCCGCGGAATTGTTTCGCGAGGCCGGCTACGAAGGCGCCAAGATCGAGGCGATCGCCGCGCAGGCCGAGGTCTCGGTCGGCACGATCTACAATTACTACCAGAACAAGGGCGACATCCTCGGCGCCATCGTCTCGCTGGAGGTCAACGAGGTGCTCAATGCCGGGCAGGGCGTCGTCGCCAGGCCGCCGGCCAATGTCGGCGACGCGCTGGACACGCTGATCGGCATCTATATCGAGCATTCGCTGCACTATCTCAGCAAGGAGATGTGGCGGCAGGCGATGGCGATCTCAACGCAACTGCCCGATAGCCCGTTCGGCCAAGCCTACACCGCGCTCGACCGTGCTCTAACCGAACAGATCCGCGCCCTGATCGTCCGCCTGCAAGCGCTCGGCCTTGTGCGGCAGGACATCGACGGGGCAGCGCTCGGCGAACTGATCTTCAACAACATGAACATGATGTTCATCGAATTCGTGAAGCGCGATGCGGCGAGGATTGCGGAATTGCGGGCGGCGGTACGGAGGCAGAACAGGATTCTGGTGGCGGCGATTGCGGTGTGAGTGGCAGGAAAGGGCAGGAGAAAGCGTTGCTTCCGCATAAGACCTGGTTTCAGATGCATGTCGGCTCTTGAGTTGAATTTAAAACCTGATACAACTTATAGGAGCAAAAACGGGGGAGGGGTAAATGGGGACGTTTTCTATCTGGCATTGGGCGATCTTGCTGCTGTTGATCGGCGTGCCTGTTTTCTTTGCTGTTCGATCAGCCGCGAAGCCGTCGCAGAATCCCGAGGCTCTTGTGGGCTTCGGCGGCTGGTTAATGCTGCTGGCGATCGGTCAGACGTTATCACCGTTGCGCACACTCGCCGACTTCGCCAATTCGGCCGACGGCTACCAGCAACTCATGACCCTCCCGAACGGACCCCTGGCGGTGTATGGCGAGGTTGCCCTCAATCTGGCATTTCTGGCGCTTCAGCTGGTCGTGCTCGTTTCGATGTTGCGGCGAAGCCGCCGCTTTCCGCAATTGTTTCTGCTCCAGTGGCTGGCGATCCCTGTCGTTTTCATCCTGGACACGATCTGGGTTGCGTCAGTTCTGGGCGTTCCGGTGAGCCTGGTGCTCGCAGGCGACGCGCTGGTGGCCCCCATAGTCTCGTTTGTGCTGACAGGGCTCTGGGTCGCCTACGTCTACAAGTCCGTCAGGGTCCGGAACACGTTCACCGGGGTTGGGGCATCCACCCAGGTCGCGAGCGTGTCATAAAAGACAGCAAACTTGGAATATTTGGAGCATCACGGGCTCGGCGAACTGATGTTCATCGAATCCGTGAAGCGCGAGGGGGGAGAACCCGAACTGCGCGCGGTGATCGGCAGGCAGAATCGGATTCAGGCAGAATCGGATTCAGGCAGACGCGCGTCCTGCATGAGGTGCTGTTAAACGCGTTGCGGGAAGTCACCGGGAAGGAAGTCGAGTTCATCCGGTGGAACATTACTGGGCCGGTGCCTCCTACGGCGGGGTAGAACCGACTGCAAAGGCGACGGCTGTGCCCCATAACGGGTCAAAAAGTCTGGCATCTAAATTGCTCTGACAGGTATGGGGTGGGCGAGAGCCCGTCGCTTCGCAAATGGAGCGGCGGGTCTACTCTACCAGCGACTGTCGAATGGCCACGGCAGCAGAATGTACCCGCTTTTCAGCAGAAGCTGACGGAACAACCGTGCGCACACAAAGTTGGATTTCAGGAAGCACCGCATGCCGGCTTCCGCAGCCCGTTTCGTGTCACCGGCAATGTGGGCGGGACGGGCTGTTTTGCGTTGGTGACTACTTGTGGGTGATCCAATCCAACAGGCCAACGTCGATCTGCTCGCACCCGACATATTCGCGGACCAGGCTCTCAGCCAAATCGCGCCATTGACATTCAGGCACGCTCATATCCCTGACCAGGGCTCGAAATGCAGAGCGAAGAATATCAGCATCGAAGGCGGAGACGGAAGCAGGAGTCGGGCCCGGATCTTCCCACCCCTGGGCCATGTCATCGCGGTGACGTTGGCGAAGGCGCGTGAGCAGTTCGCGTGATGCCTCGATTGCGCGTCGGGAGTGATCCATATCCCGGCGAAACGAGGCAGTTCCGGCCAGGGAATGGTGCCGCAACCGAAAGCTGGTTTCGATAGCCGCGCGTGCGACTTCCATATGCGTTTCAACCATCGCGGCCTCCCTTGCTGCGAAGGGATTTATTTACTCTCTTCTCACGCGTGACCCAAGAAGGATTCAACGTACGGTTTGATACGCAAGGGCCGCGCGCAGATGGGCGCGGATCGCGGCGGCGTCTCTAACGAGCATTCGGGCGTGAGTAAGCTGTTCAAACAAGACGTGCATTCGCGCTCGCTCATGGAATCCGCTGTTACCAAGCTCAACGGGATATTACGGGCGTGAAGCCGGTAACTGCCGAGGTCACCCGTTGGAAGTTGATGGGCCTGGGGGCCTTGGGCGTCACTGGCATGGCTGCGGCGGCGCCGGCCTCGCTTGTCACAGCCTATTGGGCGGATATCTGGCGCGTGCTGCGGGGCGGGTGATTGATATCACGCGGCAGGGGCCAATGCCTCATCTATTTACCGTGCGGCTCCAACCTTTGGCGGTCGGCCTCAGCGGCATGCCAATCTCGGTCAATCGAACCTTCTGCTGCCTTGTGGAAATATTGAGAACACACGAGCCAGCCTTTAAGTGGTCGAAGCAACAATATGCATGCCCCGATGGTCAGGGGCAGGCTTGTGAGAATGTGTATCCAGAAAGGTGGCTCGAACCGCAACTGAAGCCAAAGAGCAAAGGCAAGGGCCGGGAATGCAACTATCGACATTGAGAAAAATGCAGGCCCATCAGCCGGGTCGGCAAAGGAAAAATCGAGCCCACAGACATCACAACGTGGAGCAAGCTTCAGGTAACCTGCGAACAGGTGTCCCTGCTGACACCGTGGGCACTGGCCCTTGAAACCGGTCAGGATCGGGTTTGTGGTTTCGTTGTAGTCAGTCATGACCGGCAACGCGGCAGACTCGGCATAGTTCCGGTCCGCTGTGGATGGGCGCCCTTAGCGCGATGTCATCCAGGACAGGAGGCGGGAGCTCGACGAACTACCAATGCGGGTTGGAAAAAGCGGCAGCGTGCCCGCTGCCGGTCGAGGCACCCAAGCCCCGGCCGGTCCGCCTCTGCCCGGAAGTGGGGGCGGCCCCACTGAAACTCCGATTTTTGGTCAAGGGAACCTGGTTCTGAAAATGAAGTTTGGTTGTTAGCTTGGCTTAGCCCCCCGGCCAAGTGGTCTCGAGGCAGGGCCCGTCATTGCTGATCAGTGACGGGCCTTCGCGTTGACGCTGCTACGCCAACCCTCTGCCAATGACGCAACCGCCAAGGCCTTGTTTGGGTCCGACTAAAGCCCGATGCCGAGGCGCAAAGGTCTGACCCCTGAAACAACACAGCCTTTTCGACATTTGGAACGTGGCCGTCGATCATCGTCCCTTCATCGCCGGTTCGTTGATTACCCGCCACGGCTCGCTTGGCGTGGCGGGTAATCATTCACGGAGAGCGCATGCAGCTTGGCCAGATCATTGCGAACGCATTTGCAGCGGGTTTGGTCGCCGTCCTGATAGCAGTCGCGTTCCTGATCTTCGGAAAGCCGCTCTGGCCTGAACGAAACGTCCGGATGGTAATCATCCCGCCCGTCCATCGAATGACGACCACCGCCATTCACAATACGGGACCCGACCTGCCAACCAAGTTTGATTTGAACATTGTGCGGCCGAGACCGCTTACCAATGAAGGGACATGAGGGCTGCCCGATGATTTAGGGGTTCTTAGCGGCAGCGCGCCCCGCGCTGCTGGTCGAAGAAAGGGCAACCTTGGTCGGACCCGCATCGGTACTCACCCAAGTGGTCCGGGCCTACTTGATGGAACATCAGGTAATGCTAATGGTTATGGCTTGGCAGGGACCGCCCTCCCGGCACGTCCTCCTTGGACACGCCCGCTGCTGCCGTGAATGGGGCAGCGGGTGGCAGTTCAGAACCGATCCTCAACCACCTCGCTGAACGGCATCACGAGCACCGTTCTGCCGCTCTCGTCCGTGACTTCGAAGCTGCAGTCGAACCAACTGCGCATCGTGTCCATGCGAGTGTTGAAAACGAGATCACGCGCGTTCGCCAATGCATGGCCGTGCACGGCGCTGTCATCGGCCAGTTCGTCGCCCTCGTGGTCGGGGATTAGCCTTCCCCGGCAGCGCACGTTCATGAAGTAGCGCAAGTGCCCCTCTCATTGCTCTCGCTTGATGGGGAACTGGAACACGTTCGAGTATTCCCTCTCGGCATAACCATAGGCCTGTCCTGCGATCGATTCCAGCTTGGCGCGATCCTTCAGCAGGATCTGACCACGCGTGTTCTTGATCGCACCGACGCCCTCCAGCATCTGCACCGCAAGGGTCACACCGGGGCGACGCGCGCCCAGCATGATGCTCATGAACTCATGCGTTACAGGCATGTCGTCCTGTTCCAGCCGATCATGGGTCATAAGCAGCCAGCGCGCCAGCCGCTCCTCGATGGAGTAGCCAGCATTGGCATACGCGGTCTGACTGACTTGCACGATGAAGGTATGCACGAAGCGAAGAAGAAGCTCGCGCAGCGTGGCGCTGTGGTCCATCGCCGCCTGAAGCTCGACCGCCCCGATACGGAATGCTTCACCCGCAGCCTGAACCATGCAGGTGTGAGGCGTGCGGTCGACGCCGAGCACGACAGAAATTCCCGCGAGGCCCTCTGATCCGACCATGCCTACCTCAAACCGTCCTTCCTCGGTGTCGGCGACAATCGAGGCAATCCCTCGTTCCGGGAAGGTTACATGCGTGATCTGCTGCTCCGCTTTGAACAAGTGTTCGCGGGCCCCCAACGTGACCGGTTCGAGATGCGGCGCGATGAGCGCGAAGTCATCTGGCGACAAAGACGTCAGTAGCCGATTACGGATGTGTGGTTGATGAAGCTGAGCCACGCTCTCGCCTCCCAGTTTGGGGCAAGAGCACCGCACCTCAGCTATCTCTCAGTCGCCTGCGCCCAAAAAGTTAGCAGGCGATGGAGATTTATCCTCCTGAAATCGATCAAAGGCTACATTTAAACGTCTAACCAGCCGTTGGGTACGATTCGTACAATGGCTCCGCTGCTATGTTGCGGGCGGGAAGAGACACGGCGCGCTGGCCTCTTCAAACCGTAAGAACTTTTTGTCGTCGGGTGAAGAACGCACATGAAACCGGATTGCGGCGGCGTCTCTGACTTCCATGCGAACATGAGCAATATCGTCGAGCAGCGCACGCATTCGGGCCCGCTCATGCGCAAGGCTGGCGCGCAGGGCACGTGCTAGCTCCAGGTCATTCAGCACGGTGTCAATGGCGTTCATAGGCGGGTCAAAAGCGAGGCGTAGGTTGGTTTCATACCAAGCCATATCACATCCAAGTTACCCTTTAGATGGAACTAAAGTTCTGTCCCGCCGTTGCTTTGGCCGATGTAGGGGGCCTCATGAGCGACATTGCTATTCTGGTCGTCGAAGACGAACCCCTGATCCTGCTCGACCTTGAAACAGCTTTGCAGGAAGCTGGCTTTCTCGTCGTAGGAGTGCCGAATGCCGAAGCCGCCGTGGAGGCGTTTGATGAGGATCCAAGCAAGTTCGCCGGCCTCCTTACGGACATTCGCCTCGGCTCAGGAGAATCTGGGTGGGAAATAGCCAGGCATGTAAGGCGAGGCAACTCAAGCCTACCTGTGGTCTACATCAGCGGCAATAGTGCGGATTTGTGGGGGTCTGAAGGCGTCCCAGACAGCGTGATGATCGTCAAGCCATTCTTCCTCCCCCAGATTATTACGGCGCTGTCGACACTGCTCAATCAGCAACACCCAACAGCAGCGAACGGAGGCGAACCCTCTCATTAGAGCAAGTCGGCGTATTGGAAGGCGAATACTGCTTCAGTGGGCGGATCACTATGTGCACCTACTTCGAAAGCCCCATAGCCCACCCCAGAGACAAGGCTAACGCGAACCCAATACAAACAGCCGCCAAGATCCACATTGTTGCTATCTCCGCTCGTTATGCGGGTAACAATGCAGAAAGCGATCAATGGTTGCACGCGGCCGCGCGGCGCTGCCATTCGCACTGTGCTGGTGCCCCCGGACGGAATCGAACCGCCGACCTTCGGTTTACAAAACCGCTGCTCTACCAGCTGAGCTACAAGGGCACGGCGCTCCGGTTAGCATATTTGTTGCGCCAGTAAAGACAAAACTCCGTTTTTCCCCGGCATGTCCCATGCGCTGTCGGGGCAGGGCATCCTGAAAAGCGCCGGATTGCTTCCTACATCTAGGGAAGGTGCAATCGCTTCGCGCAGGGGTGTCGCATGATCAGACTTGTCATCATTCTCCCTATCGTCTTCGTGGCCTGGATGCTGCTGGTGAAGATTATCAGCGATGTGAAGAAGGCCAATGTCGACTGGACCGGCGTGACCACCATCGTCGGTTCATCGCGCTGGCGTTTTGGCTGCGTCACGTCACCGGCATGGGATGAGGGTGAAGAGAGGGAGTAGGGAGTAGGGAGTAGGGAGTAGGGAGTAGGCAGTAGGCAGTAGGGGAGTCGCAACCCGTAGTCTGCGTTTCCCCAATCCCTAATTCCCAGGACCTATTCCCTCGTCCCCGGCCGCCGCTCCACAAAAAATCTGCAAAACCTTTCGAACCTTTTGCCGCGTCGCGCCGACTGATGCTCAGGGGCGAATGGGTCGCCTCGATCAAGGATCCAGGAGATCATCATGTTCAAGCGCACTCTTACCTCAGGCCTCGTCGCCATCTTCGTCGCCACCGGCGCGCTCGCCGGCACTGTCGGCACGTCGTCAGCCCATGGCATGCACGGCCATCACCACAACTACAACCATCACAAGAAGCACTTCAAGAAGTACTGGTGGAAGCACTACAACCATCACCACAACCATCACCACAGGCATGGCAGGGTAATCATTTTCCTTTGATGGAGGGACCCATTCTTCCAAGAGGGCGGCTTCGGTCGCCCTTTTCGCGTTGGGCGATCACTTTGTGAAGTGGGGACGGCAAAGCTGCCGATCTCCCCCTTTGCGGGGGAGATGTCCGGCAGGACAGAGGGGGGTGTGAAGGATCACCGGCTTCCCCATGAACTTTCTCTATTTTGTCCGTGCGGTTGCCTCGCCCTGATTGGTTGACAAGCTGGCGGGACAGCACCCCCTCTGCCCTGCCGGGCATCTCCCCCGCAAGGGGGGAGATCAGCCGCATCAACTTCTTCGCCAAGCTCTCGCAAGGTCGCCGTCAGCATGACCTCGGTCGATCCGATTTCCCCGATCGCAGAAAAATCGAAAAAAGATTCGAACCTTTTTCCTGGCCGCGACGACAGATGATCAAGAGGCGGATGGATCGCCTCGGTCAACGAAGCAAGGAGATCGTCATGTTCAAGAGCACACTCGTTTCCGGCCTCATCGCCACTGCAGTTGCCGCCGCCACGCTGGCCGGCACCGTCCAGCCCTCGGCCGCCCACAGCCATCACCACAACCGCGAAATCGGCATCGGCATTGCGGCCGGCGTCGGCGGCTTTGTCCTCGGCAGCCTGCTCGCCCAGCCGCGCACCGTCTATGTCGACGAAGGCGGCGGCTCATGGCACGTCCGCCGCTGCTATGACCGCTACGCCAGCTACGACGTCGACTCCGACACCTATCTCGGCCATGACGGCTATCGCCACTACTGCCGTCTCTGAGAGGAGGTGGCGTTTCAATCAGCCAGAAGAGGGGCGCCCCCGCAGCCCCTCTTTTCGCTGTGCTTGAAACGATCGGACCGTCAGGGCGCCCTGATGCCGCCAATCATCCTGGTCACCTCGGCGGCGGCATCGCGCACCAGCGGGCCGATCTCGGCCAGCCGCTCCGGCGTCACCCGCACCGTTGGTCCCGACACCGAAACGCCGCCGATCGGCTCGCCGAATTCGTTGAAGATGGCGGCTGCCACGCAACGCATGCCGGGGTGCCGCTCCTCGTCGTCGACCGACCAGCCGCGCAGCTTGATCCGCGCCAGATCGTGGGCAAGCGCCGAAATGTCGGACAGCGTCCTGTCGGTGAAGCGCTGCAGGCCTGCCTTGCGCAGGATGGTTCCGACGCGCTCCGGCTCGAGATGCGCCAGCACCGCCTTGCCGATGCCCGACGCATGAAAGGGGCTGCGCGTGCCCGGCCGGAAGAAGGCGCGGATCGCCTGGTGCGTCTCGACCTGGCTGACGAAGACCACGCAATCGTCCTCGGCGACGCCGAGATTGGCCGTCTCGCCGGTTCTTTCCATCAGCTCCTGCATGACGACACGGGCGCGGTCGACCAGTTTGCGGCGGCGCAGGAAGGCCGCGCCCATGCGGTAGGTCTCGACGCCGATCGACCAGAGCTGGTCTGATGTGTCGAATTCGACCATGCCGTGGTTTTGCAGCGTCGTCAGCATGCGGTAGGCGGTGGAGGCGGCAAGGCCGCTCTGCGCAGAGATCTCGCTCAGCGACAGGCCGCTGCCTTCCGCGACAATGGCCAGGATGCGCAACGCCCTGTCGAGCGACTGCACCGAGCTGGCCTCCGATGGCCCGTTGAAAGCGCGCGGCCGGCCGCGCTGGCGTTTTTCGGTCGTTTCCATGGCGCCATTCTCAGCCGATTTCGCCAACACACAATGAAAAAGTTTTTCACTCGATCGAAGGGATGAATTCCTGGAAAACGGAAAATCCAACAAAATCAGCATATAGCTGCCGTTTTCTAGAAATGAAAAAATATTCTGAAAAAATTGAAAAATAACCGGCGTGCTGACATCTTGGCCAATCCAACAATGACAAACCCGTGGAGGGCTGGAAAATGGCCAGGATGCGCGCTGTCGATGCCGCGGTTCTCGTTCTCGAAAAGGAAGGCATTTCCTGCGCTTTCGGCGTGCCGGGCGCGGCGATCAATCCGTTCTATTCGGCAATGAAGGCGAGGGGCACGATCCGCCATGTGCTTGCCCGTCACGTCGAGGGCGCCTCGCACATGGCGGAAGGTTTCACCCGCGCCAAGGCGGGCAATATCGGCCTGTGCATCGGCACTTCGGGTCCAGCCGGCACCGACATGATCACCGGGCTCTATTCGGCCGCCGCGGATTCCATTCCGATCCTGTGCATCACCGGTCAGGCGCCGCGGGCGCGGCTGAACAAGGAGGATTTCCAGGCCGTCGACATATCAGCCATTGCCGCGCCGGTCGCCAAATGGGCGGTCACCGTCATGGAACCCTATCTCGTCCCCATGGCGCTGCAGAAGGCGTTTCACCTGATGCGCTCGTCACGTCCCGGCCCGGTGCTGATCGACCTGCCGGTCGACGTGCAACTCGCCGAAATCGAATTCGACATCGACGCCTATGAGCCGTTGACGCCGTTCAAGCCGGCCATGACACGCGCCCAGGCCGAAAAGGCGTTGACGATGCTCAACGCCGCCGAAAAGCCGCTGATCGTCGCCGGCGGCGGCATCATCAACGCCGATGCATCGGATCTGCTCATCGAATTCGCCGAAATTTCAGGCGTGCCGGTCATCCCGACCTTGATGGGCTGGGGCGCGATCCCCGACGACCATCGGCTGATGGCCGGCATGTGCGGGCTGCAGACCTCGCACCGCTATGGCAATGCGACGATGCTGGAAGCCGACTTCGTCTTCGGCATCGGCAACCGCTGGGCCAACCGCCACACCGGCTCGGTCGACGTTTATACAAAGGGCAAAAAATTCATCCATGTCGACATCGAGCCGACGCAGATCGGCCGCGTCTTCGCGCCGGATCTCGGCGTCGTCTCGGATGCTGGCGCGGCGCTGAAGATGCTGCTCGACGTCGCCACCGAATGGAAGACGGCGGGCAAGCTGCGCGACTGGTCGATCTGGGCGAAGGAATGCCAGGCCCGCAAGAAGACGATGAAGCGCAAGACGCATTTCGACCAGGTGCCGCTGAAGCCGCAGCGTGTCTATGAGGAGATGAACAAGGCGTTCGGCCGCGACGTCACCTATGTCACCACGATCGGCCTGTCGCAGATTGCCGGCGCGCAGTTCCTGCATGTCTACAAGCCGCGCAACTGGATCAATTGCGGCCAGGCCGGCCCGCTCGGCTGGACCTTGCCGGCGGCCCTTGGCGTTCGCGCCGCCGACCCGGACCGCACCATCGTGGCGCTGTCGGGCGACTATGATTTCCAGTTCATGATCGAGGAACTGGCGGTCGGCGCACAGCACAAATTGCCCTATCTGCATGTCGTCGTGAACAACGCCTATCTCGGCCTGATCCGCCAGGCGCAGCGTGGTTTCTCGATGGATTTCGAGGTCGATCTTGCCTTCGAGAACATCAACCGGTCAGGCGATCCCGAGGCCGGCTACGGCGTCGACCACGTTGCCGTCGCCGAGGCCATGGGCTGCAAGGCGATCAGGGTGCGCAAGCCCGAAGAGTTCGCTGGTGCCTTCAAGGAGGCGCAGCGGCTGATGAAGGAGCACCGGGTTCCGGTCGTGCTCGAATTCATCCTCGAACGCGTCACCAACATCTCGATGGGTACCGAGATCGACAAGATCACCGAATTCGAGGAGCTTGCCGAACATCAGGAAGATGCGCCGACAGCGATCGTGATGTTGGATTAGGAGAAAAAGAATGCCGCGGTTTTCAGCCAATCTTTCGATGCTCTTTGGCGAGCATGAGTTCCTCGACCGTTTCGATGCCGCCGCTCGCGCCGGCTTCAAGGGCGTCGAATATATCGGCCCCTACGACCATGCGCCCGATGTCGTCGCGGCCCGGCTGAAGAAGAACGGTCTGACCCAGGTGCTGTTCAATCTTCCGGCCGGCGACTGGGGCAAGGGCGAACGCGGCATTGCGGTGCTGCCGGACCGTGTGCCGGAATTCCGCCAGGGCATCGCCAAGGCGATCGCCTATGCGCAGGCGCTCGGCTGCCAGCAGGTCAATTGCCTGGCCGGCATCGCGCCGGCGGGCGCCGACCGCAAGGTGCTGGAGGATGTCTTTGCCGAAAACCTCGCCTTCGCGGCGGAAAAGCTGGAGCAGGCCGGCATCAGGCTGCTGATCGAGCCGATCAACACGCGCGATATTCCGGGCTTCTTCCTCAACTATTCCGATCAGGCCTCGGCGCTGATCGATCGCGTCGGCTCGAAAAACCTGTTCCTGCAATACGACATCTATCACATGCAGATCATGGAGGGGGATCTCGCCCGGACCATCGAGGCTAACCTTGGCCGCATCGCGCATATTCAGCTTGCGGATAATCCCGGCCGTCACGAGCCGGGGACGGGCGAGATCAATTATCCCTTCCTCTACGAGCATATCGACCGCATCGGTTATGCCGGATGGGTCGGGGCTGAGTACAAGCCGAAGGCCGGGACGGAGGCTGGCTTGGGGTGGCTTCGGAGTTGGCCGGGCAGGGAAGTGCTGCGGCGTAAGCACTAGGGGGCGTTTCACACAGTCATTTGGAGAACCACAATGGAAACCATCGGCTTCATCGGCCTCGGCATCATGGGCGCGCCGATGGCGGGGCATCTGCTGGACGCGGGTTACAAGGTCATCGCCAGCGACCATCGCTCCAAGCCGCCGGCCGATCTCGTCGCCAAAGGCCTGAAGACCGTCACCGGCCACGCCGCCGTGGCCAAAGCTGCCGACATCATCATCCTGATGGTGCCCGACACTCCGCAGGTGGCCGATGTGCTGTTTAGCGACAATGGCGTCGCGTCCGGCCTGGCCAAGGGCAAGCTGGTCATCGACATGAGTTCGATCTCGCCGATCGAGACCAAAATCTTCGCAAAGAAGATCAACGATCTCGGCTGCGACTATCTCGATGCACCGGTCTCGGGCGGCGAGGTTGGCGCCAAGGCGGCGTCGCTGACCATCATGGCCGGCGGCGAGGAAAAGCCGTTCGAGCGCGCCAAGCCCGTCTTCGAGAAGATGGGCAAGAACATCACCCTGGTCGGGCCGAACGGGGTTGGCCAGACCACCAAGGTGGCCAACCAGATCGTCGTCGCGTTGACCATTGAAGCCGTCGCCGAAGCGCTTGTTTTTGCATCGAAAGCTGGCGCCGACCCGGCCAAGGTCAGGCAGGCGCTGATGGGCGGGCTGGCGGCTTCGCGCATTCTGGAAATGCATGGTGAGCGCATGGTCAAGCGCACCTTCGCGCCTGGTTTCCGCATCGAACTGCACCAGAAGGATCTGAACCTCGCGCTGGAGGGCGCGAAGGCGCTCGGCGTTTCCTTGCCCAACACCTCGACGACTCAGCAGCTGTTCAATTCCTGCGCGGCCAATGGCGGCGCCAAGGAGGATCATTCGGCGCTGGTCAGGGCGCTGGAGCGGATGGCCAATTTCGAGGTCGGCAGCGAGGCAGCCGACGCCAAGGGCAAAGCGGCATAGGTCAGGAGAGGGCGGCGCAACGTTCCCAAGCCGCAAACTCTTGGCCCGTCGAAGAACGGGTTCCGGCGTCTGTCGGAACCCGTTTCTCGTTTCGAGATATTTTTGGCTTAGCCGCGCTTCAAAAACGCCCGCGCCACGTAAAGGCTGATCGCCGCGGCATTCGACACGTTGAGCGAATGGATGGCGCCGGGCATGTCGAGCCGCGCCAGCGTGGTCACCGTCTCGCGCGTCTTCTGGCGCAGGCCCTTGCCTTCGGCGCCCAGCACCAAGGCGATCTTTTCTCCGGCAAAGCTCTTTTCGAGTTCGGCCGGCGCGTCCGAATCAAGTCCGATGGTGCGGAAGCCGGCCTCGTGCAACTGGCCGAGTGCGTCGGCGAGGTTCTTCACCTCGATCTGGTCGATGTGCTCCAGCGCGCCGGAGGCGGATTTCGCCAGCACGCCCGATTCCTGCGGGCTGTGGCGGGCTGTGGTGATCAGCGCGCCGGCGCCGAAGGCGACCGCCGAGCGCAGGATAGCGCCGACATTGTGCGGGTCGGTGATCTGGTCGAGCACCAGCACCAGCTTCGCGTCGCCAAGCGCATCGAGCCGCTTGGCTTTCAGCGGCTCGGCCTCGATCAGCACACCCTGATGCACGGCGTCCGACCCGGTGATCTTGTCGATGTCCCTGGGTTCGACCAGTTCGGTCTTGAAGGGCAGGGCGGCGAGATCGGCGATTTCGAGGCGCTCGGCCGCGTTGCGCGTCACCAGCATCTTCCTAATCTTGCGGCGCGGATTGTCGAGTGCGGCGCGCACGGTGTGCAGGCCGTAGAGCCGCACCAGGCCATCCGCGGCATTTTCGCCCGGCGGAACCGGCTGTCGGGGCCGGAACGCCGGCGCGCCGCCGCTTTTCTCGTCGCGATAGGCGCGGCGCAGCTTGGCGTAATGGGTGTCTTTGGGGGTGTTGGTTTTGTCGCTCATGGCTGGCTTCTATAGCTGTGTCCTCCGGCCAAGGATATGGCCCGCCGTCACAGCCGGCGAACAGAAACGAAAAACCATGGTTGCGCGGTTGACACCCAATGGGCTTGCCGCCATAAGGCGCTGCGCTGGTTTCGGAGAACACATAACTCGGGTCCGGATCGGCGTGAATGCCTCGTTGCATGGCTCCGGCGGCAGACTGGAGAGGTGCCCGAGTGGTTAAAGGGGACGGACTGTAAATCCGTTAGCTTAGCTTACGTTGGTTCGAATCCAACCCTCTCCACCACTGCCGGCCCGGAAGCCCTGAAACGTGACAAGAATCGGACCGAAAAGTGCATGGCGCTTTTCGGATGAATCCGGTACTTCAGGAACGGCGCGGGTATAGCTCAGTGGTAGAGCAGCAGCCTTCCAAGCTGAATATGCGGGTTCGATTCCCGCTACCCGCTCCAGACACTTATCCCATCACCGGCAAGCCGAAACACTGCGCACGAGGCGCGCAGTGCTCCAATTGTCGTGGCTGTGCCGCGTCAGCTGTTGAACGCGGTGGCGACCTGGTGCTGCTGCGGCACCTGGCCGTTCGGCGTCAGTCTGTCGACGATACCGGGCAGGGCGGTGGACAGTTGCTTGAGCAGTTCCTGCTCGTCCAGCCCAGTCCGTTGCGCGATCTCGCGAATGATCTGCGGTCCGATCGCGGTGCCAAGATCGTTGGCATTGATCGGCTGGTTCTGCCCGGTGCCGACCCAGGAGTCGGCGGCATTGCCGTGGCCGGCATTTCTGAGCTTGTCGAGCAGGCCGCCCAATCCGCCAGCCAGGCCACCATCGGCGGATGTGGTTTCCGTCGGGACGGGGGCGGTCGGAGCGGGCGCGGGAGACTGTTCTGGCTCTTCGGCACTTCTGCCGCTCAGCATCTTGCCGACCAGCAATGCGCCGAGCGCGATCATCAGGGGTTTGGTGATGTTGCCGCCGGGAACGGCGTTGTCAAAAAGTCCCATCGTGGATCCTCCATAGCGACCAAGGCCCGACCCCTCATCAACAATGAAGCATTCGGGCAGAATTTCAAGCTGGCTTGAGGTTTTGACAATCCTATGAAAATGTCGGCTGGCGAGGGGATGGAGAGGAAAAAATGGGTATCATCAGTTGGATCATTCTGGGCGCCATTGCCGGCTTCCTGGGCAGCAAGATCGTCAACAAGACCGGCCAGGGCCTGATCATGGATATCGTCCTCGGCATCGTCGGCGCCATTGTCGGCGGCGTGATCTGCAGCCAGATCTTTGGCGTGGGTGTCACCGGTCTCAACATCTCCAGCCTGATCGTCGCGGTGGTTGGGGCGGTGGTCGTGCTGTGGGCCTACCATCAGTTCAGCGCAAGGCGGACGCTTTAGGCACCTGCGGATCGTCTGAGGTTTCGAGTTTCCGAAGGCAAGACCGGCTTCAGGCCTGTACGTGCAGCGGCTCGTCTATGGCATCAACACTGCATCGGCGGCGACGAAAAAGATCAGCGTTCCGGCGATGAACACCGCCCAGCCGACAAGCGACTTGCGGATAGCGGCCTTGTGCTCGGCGTCGGAGCTCTTGTTCTGGTCAAAATCGGTCACGGGGAACTCCCTTGGCTGATTGATCATGTCGTCGTCGAACGAACGATGCTTCGCCGAGTAGACGATCTTTTTCGGCCCGGCAACTGCTCATGCGCGGGTGCTTGGATGCGGAGGCTCCAGGTTTTGTTTATGCACGTCGTTCTCCCAAAACCGGGGCCCCTTTTGGGCGACATGCGTCAGGCGACGACGGCCAGCCGGCGCTGACGCTGATCCAGCGAGACGATGGTCAGCCCGCTGCCGACGACCAGCAGAATGCCGCAAATGGCCAGCGTGTTGGGGAACTGCCCGAACACCAGCAGGCCCGAAATGACCGCCCAGACGGTGAAGCAATAGTAGAACGGCGCCACGGCGCTGGTCGGTCCGATGCGATAGGCCATGAAGATGAAGAAATGGCCGAAGATCAGGAAAAATCCAGCACCCGCCATCAGCAGCAGGTGATGTGCCTGGGGCATGACCCAGCGCTCTGAAACCAGATGCGCGGCGCCGGCGCCGATCAGCACCACCACGACGGCGGAAATCGCCACGATCATCCCCGGCACCTCGGCCGAGACCCGCCGGCCGGCGAGGTCACGCGCCGCCGCGAGGGCTGCGTTGCCGAGCGCCAGCAGGGCGTAGACCGAAATGCCTTGCATGGTCGGCTGCGCCACCATCAGCGCGCCGACGAAACCGAGCCCGATGAGCGCCATGCGACGGCTGCCGATCCGTTCGCCAAACAGGATCGAGGAGCCGACCAGCATCAAGAGCGGCGTGATCTGTCCGAGCGCGGTGGAATCGGCAATCTGCATATTGGCGAGCGCGACCACATAGCAAAGGATCGCCGCCAGCTCGAGCACGTTCCGGCTCAGTACGCGCTTGTCGAAGATCAGCGGGATCTGCTTGCCGTAGCCCAGCGCGAACAACAGCGGGAAGCCCCAGAGCGCAGCCGCGGCACCCCGCAGAAACAGCACTTCGTAGGACGGCAGGCCTGCCGTCGCGAGTTTCATCATCGTGTCGTTGACGAGATACGATCCCGTCGAGACGATCATGAACAGCGGGCCGCGGATAGAGGCAGGGATGAAATGCATCTGGCCACAAGATCAGAGGCGGGTGGTGGCGGCAATGGTCCATGGCCTGGCCATGAATCAGACAGGGCCGGGCAAGCAAGCCAGCGCTTTCGCGGCCTCGATCGGTCGGCCCGCTACCCCTTCATTTTGCCCAGAGCCTTCCTATATCTTCGTCATATCCCCGCAATCGGATCGATGGTTCGGACTGAGTGAGACGGCACCCGGCCAAAAGACGCTTGTGTTTTTTGGCCTTTGTCGCTAATCGCCCCGCATTCGACTGAACTGAAGGTCTTCGACCGAACTGAAGATCCGGGCCGTCCAAGGAAAGAGACAATGGCAAAAGGTAAATTCGAGCGTAACAAGCCTCACGTGAACATCGGCACGATTGGCCACGTCGACCATGGCAAGACGTCGCTGACGGCGG